>CAYZWN010000113.1:0-14627 GCA_964482185.1 uncultured Roseivirgaceae bacterium | reverse complement strand
TGGACTGGATCCAGTATGAGTTTGCTGAAGTGCCTGTTACTTTTTTCAGGCACATTCGTAAATGCGTGCATTCGGGAGTGCTGATGCCAGCCGATGCTGTCAATGAATCTGCCACTTATCTCGATGCCGAACCCAGAACAGATGCCCGGATAGTGTTGTTTGGCGGGAAAAAAAACCTCTGCTTTCGGCCGGAGAGTCAGATTAATACCTTCAACTATCTTGAGAATATTAAACCCGGATTCCATAAACTATATATACTTGATAATTACAGCCATCTCGATGTGTTTCTCGGTAAAAATTCACACAAAGATGTTTTTCCAATTATGATTGATGAACTAAGCAAGAACTGACTATGGCCATACCAAAAAGAATCAAACGCTACGAGGGCCGCTACGCTCTGGTTGATGACATTCCCTACAAAATGCCCGTTAGCGCCAAAAACAGTCCGGCGCTGATGGCGGGATTTGCCTGCGACTGGAAAAAAGCCAATGCACTGCTTCCCGGCAACGAGATTCACGCATTGAAGCTGCCAAACGGAAAAGCAGCATTGCTGATTACTGTAATTAATTATGTAGATACCAGCATCGGTAAATACATTGAATACAGCATCGCCATCGGATGTACCCACGGAAGAAGGCCCGCTCCGCCAATTCTCAATGCTTTGATGATGAAAACCTACGGTACGGGCCAATACATCCTCGACTTACCTGTCAGTTCAGAGATTTCTGTAAAGGGTGGCAAAGGTATATGGGGTATGCCCAAACACAAAGCCAATCTCGATTTCATTATAACCGATGACATGGTAAGCAGCCAGTATGAGAAGGACGGGAAATTTGCTTTCCGCATCGAAGTATTCAGACCAAAGTCCGCTTCGCTTAAGTTCAATATCGGGGCGGTAAATTACTGCCGTTTCCGGAATATGCTCATGGCTTCCTTTATCTATTTCAAAAGTAAAGCCGGAATCAACCTTTTCAACAAAGCCAAAGCCAACCTCTACATCGGAGACCATCCGAATGTATCTTTTTTAAGGGATATCGACATCAATCCGGATCCTTTTTTCACCATGTATATGCCCAATGCAAATGGCATCCTCGACGACCATTTTGAATGCTGGTTTATGACCTATGAGGATCCTCCGGAAAAAATGCCTGAGGGACTTGAAAGTGTTTATGAACTTGGTCTGAGTGAAGACTGGTTGCCTGCACCATCATTGGATTATAAAAATTATAAACTATGAAAAATCTTCTGACCTTAAACAAAGTCCTCCTTTTTGCTTGTGTTTCCATATATTTCGGCACTGGCTGGTCGCTGGTATTATTTTCATTTCCAATCGCATCCGAACTCACCCCGGACAATTATTATATGCAATTTGTGCCTCAGGTACAGGCAGCCACCAAATTTTTCACTTACATGACCATGGTGATGATGGCCAGTTCTGCTGTGTTCGCGATTGAAAAATGGAAATCAAGCCAAAGGTGGTATGGTGTAATTATCTTTCTGCTGGTCATCCTGGCAACTGCGCTCACTATATTCTTCATATTTGAATATAACCAGCAGATGGAGACAGGGATCACCGATGCCGATTTGTTGCAGGACATTCTTGAAAAATGGATGCGCTTGAATATCATCCGCGTGAGTCTCTGGACGCTCCAATGGATCACCATGGCAGTTTATTTCTTTCAGATCGATGCGACACAAAACCAGGGAAAATGAAAAAGTATCTCAACTTAGTTATCATCCTTATATCACTTGCCACGATCCTATCCGGATTATCTCAAATGATCATGCCCGGGTTTGTTTTAAAGGTAATTGGTGCTGAAATCACAGATGCTTCAGCACATTTCTTCGCAATCGTCGGATTGTTTATGATGCTGTTTGGCGGACTTATGCTGCATGCATTGTACAGCCCATATCAGCAAAAGCCTGCTGTATTCTGGTGTGCCATGCAAAAGTTAGGTGCTTTCCTGGCTGTTGGTCTGGGGATACTCAATGGGGTATTCGCTCCTATAGCTGCCGGCGTGGCGCTATTTGATCTGTTTTCTGGCGTGTTGTTTTTGTATTACCTTAAAACGATTCAGGATTGAAGCAACTTAGTTATTTATTCTTTTACACCTACATCGGATTGGTGTTGCTCGCAGGGTTTTGGGGGGCGTTTCTTAATCCGCATCTCGAATTCAGGTTTTTCTTTGATCTTGATCCAAACACCCTTACAGATCATGCGCGCATCAATTTACTGAGCCAATACCGCTTTTTGAGGGCGCTTGAATTTGGTTTCGGATTGTTTTCGATCCTGTTTGTAACGAAAATCTTTTCAGAAAAAGCATTCAATGTGCTATTTCTGGTCATCATGGCATCCGGCGTATTGGCGAGAATGATGTCATGGATACTGGATGGCACACCAAACTTTTTCTCGCAGTTTTTTATGTTTTATGAATTAGTTGGACTGATCATCATATTCATTTATACACAATCAATACGGGCCGAGCATGCCAAAACCTAATCATAACATAACGCACAGCGTGAAACGTTCGCTGATTCTTGCCGGTGGAGGAATGCGCCTTGCATACCAGGCCGGTGTGTTGTTGGCCCTGGAAGAAGAAAACCTTGCTTTCGATCATGTGGATGGCACCTCCGGCGGTATTTTCAATGCAGCGATGCTCGCATCAGGACTTCAGGCAGCTGAAATAGCCCGAAATTGGAGGGGGCTGAATATAAGGAATTTCATGTCGCTGAGACCGCTGAAAAATTATTTCAAACCCCTCAACATGATGGGTTATGCCGATGCGGATGGCATCCGAAATAAGATATTTCCCGGCCTGGGTATTGACTTAAAAAAAATCAATGCGCATCAGGGCCCAGACATCACTTTCAATGTTTGTAATTTTTCCAATAAGTCGGTCGAAGCCATTCATCATAAAAATGCTGAAGAAGACCATCTGATTGCCGGCGTTTCTTTACCTATTGTCATGCCCGGACTTGAGATAAACGGCCAATGGTATTCCGACGCAGTATGGATTAAAGATGCAAATCTAATGGAAGCCGTGCGAAGAGGCGCTGAAGAGCTTTGGCTCGTGTGGGCCATTGGCAATACGGCAACCTACCTGTCTGGCGCACTGAATCAATATGTGCACATGATCGAAATGAGTGCCAATGGTGGTCTTCTGGAAGAATACGCAAGAATTGAAATGATCAATGAGGAAATCGAACAGGGAAAATCAAGATTTGGACAGAAAAAACCGATCCGGCTGTTTGTGATTAAACCGGAGCATCCATTGCCACTCGATCCAGACTTGTATTTAAACAAAATCGATGCACGATCACTGATCAATATGGGTTATGCTCATACAAAAAATTGCCTGAAATCCATACCGGAAAAAGGCATACCCATGAATGCTAAAGCAACAAAAATGTCTGAACCCGGCACAAGACTGAACATCCGGGGTGCCTATCACGGTCAACTGAAAAGTGCCATCGATACGCGAAAAGCCGATTTTTATACCTACATGGTCTTTACAGATAAATCTGACAAGCAAGCGTTTGAATTATTTTCAAGTCTGCGTATTGACAGCTTTACAGAGGAAATTCCCTGCCATAACCACATCGTGAAATGCTCCAAAATAAACGAAACCACCAGAATCGAATGTAATTGTTCCTTCATTGTCGATGGCAACAAATTCAGCCTGCAAGCGGACTGGATGCTCAAGTCTCCAATAGATTTGTTGCTTGGACTTGAATTTAAATCTGTTCACCTCACCATTTCACAGGCTGCCGAAGCAATGCCCTTGTTTGAAGGGTTGCTTTATCAACACATAAAACAGCGTATAAACTCCATTTACTCTACCAATAACCGGCGGCAGGACGGTACATCGGGTGGACCGGGATTAAAATATCGTATGACTTCAAAACTTTACAATTATGCAGTTTGAAAGAAAACCAATGGTTGGATGGTATGATGTGAAGCAACTGGCATCAACCGGTGTAAAAACAGTCTTATCGCTTGTTTTTGGCAATTTTGCCGACAAGCGGGAAATGCAGGCAGTAGCGGTTCAGGACGAACCGTATGACTTTTCCGGAAAGGAGGAACTTTGGATCGACTACATATCTGATCTCGGAGACGGCTTTAATCCGACCTACACCTTAGCCCGACTGATGGCTAAAGATGAAATTGAAGTCGGAGGCACTGTACTCAAACGCGGCGATGTGCTCATCATGGGCGGAGATGAAGTGTATCCAACGCCAGAAAAAATTGAGTACAAAAACCGCCTTCAAGGACCATATAATGCAGCTTTCCCATGGAAGGATGATGAGCCGAAAGAAGATAAACCAAAGTTATTCGCGATTCCCGGCAACCACGACTGGTACGATGGGCTGACCAACTTTCTACGCCTTTTTTGCCAGGGAAGAGCGTTGGGCAATTGGCTTACTATGCAAAAAAGGAGCTATTTTGCGCTGAAGCTCCCTCACAACTATTGGCTGATCGGAGTGGATATTCAATTGAAGGGCGATATCGATGAACCTCAGAAAGCTTATTTTAAAAAGATTGCCAAAGATCAATTTAAAGATGGGGATAAGGTAATACTTTGCACTGCCGAACCGACCTGGGCTTATGCATCCATGTCAGGTGATTTTGAAGCAGACGACAGAATGTGGTTTTTTATCAATAAAATCCTGAAGGGTGCCAATGAGAATTACTTCGATGGCAAAAATAAAAATTTGCAAGTATCCACCATTCTGACAGGCGATCTGCATCATTATGCAAGGTATGAAACGGAAGCCGATGATCAGGGTCGAAAAATGCAACTTATCACCGCGGGGGGAGGAGGGGCATTTATGCATCCGACCCATATGCTTGGTGAAGAAATAAGATTTAAAAATGGTTTTCATGCCACGTTAAAAGAGGTGTTTCCATCACTAATAGACTCAATAAAGCTTTGCTGGCTTAATCTGGCTTTCCCGATCTACAATTGGAGTATGTGCCTGTTTCTGGGAATTTTACATTTATTGACCACCTGGTTTCTCCAAAGCGCAACGCAAAATCCTATTGGAAAATCATTTATGGAAAGTGCTTCAGAGTTAAGTTTTTCCTTTTCTAATTTGGATGACTACATCCGGTTAATAATTAAAAGTATATCGCACACCCCCTCCGTCGTTCTTTTAAACCTGCTCCTGTTTGGAGGAATACTTATTTTTACGGATACCTATACCGGAAGGAAAAAATGGAATTATGTTGCCGGATTTGCTCATAGCATCCTCCAGATCGCTACCCTGTATGGGTGTATCTGGCTTTTTTCCAGACTGAATTTGTACCATTATTCCATGCAGATAGATGCGTTCTGGCAAATACTACTTTTCTCCATCGAAATGGTGTTGATAGGAGGTTTGATAAGCGGCATCTTTTTCGGTCTTTACTTGCTTGTAAGCATCCTGGTTTTTAAGTCACACCCCACCGAAGCATCTTCCTCTTTCAAACATGAGGGTTATAAAAACTTTCTGCGTTTGCACCTGACAAAAGAAAAACTGAGCATTTATCCCATAGGATTAAAAAATGTACCTAAAGACTGGAAAAACTCAGGAACTATGAAAAGACCTAAATTTGAAGGCAGCCCTATATCTTTTTCACTGATTGAAGAAAAACCCATAGAAATTTATCATAAGTCATGAACAGATTATCAAAACCACTAACCGAGTTAAAACCCGAATACGATGTCGTTGTAATCGGTTCGGGATACGGCGGCAGCATCGCAGCCTCGAGGATGGCGCGCATCAATAAAAAAGTGTGCCTGCTGGAAAAAGGAAAGGAATTTCTGCCCGGAGAGTTTCCCTCCACACTGATTCAGGCGTCTAAGGAAATGCAGGTCAACAAAGGTAAAAATACCATTGGCGATAAAAATGGTCTTTATGATTTTGTGGTAGGCGATGACATCAGCGTGTTCAAGGGATGCGGGCTTGGCGGCACCTCACTTGTAAATGCCAATGTTTCCATTCAGGCCGAAGAAAGGGTTTTTGATGACGCTATATGGCCGGAGGCCTTGAGAAAAAATATGCATACACTCAGGGATGGGATCGATAAAGCATGGGTAATGCTGAAACCAGTGCCATATCCTGAAGGCCAAAGCGGTTATCCGGTGCTTGCTAAAACGGAAGGAATGCGCAAGTCAGCCGCGCATATGAATGAGAAATTCAGATTGCTGGATATCAATGTGACTTTTGAGGATAAGGTAAATCATGTAGGTGTGCAGCAGGCAAAATGCAACAATTGTGGCGACTGCGTAACAGGCTGCAACCATTGGGCTAAAAACACAACTGCTATGAATTATCTGCCCGATGCTGTAAATCACGGTGCAGAAATATTCTGCGAAGTTGGCGTGTCGCATGTTGAGCAGTCTGACGGGGCCTGGCTGGTCTATTTTGATCTGTACAATACCGGAAGGGAAAAGTTTGATGCGCCTCCGATGTTTGTTCGGGCAGAACATGTATTCCTCTGCGCGGGATCGCTCGGCAGCACTGAAATACTCATGCGCTCTGCTCAGAAAGGGCTGGATGTTTCCACGATGCTTGGCAAGCGCTTCACCGGCAATGGCGATGTACTGGGATTTGGATATAATAATGACCAAAAAATTAATGGTATAGGCCTGGGAAAAAAAGTTGAATCAGGAAAGATCCATGAAGTGGGGCCTTGTATTACCAGTGTCGTCGATTTGCGGCATAAAGACCAGCTTGAAGACGGCATGACCCTGGAGGAGGGCAGCATTCCGGCGCCGATTCGTGGGGTGGTGGCAAAAGCGATGTTGCCCATGTCCAGGCTGATTGGTAAAGATACGGACTCAGGATTCAAAGATTATCTTAGCGAAAAATGGCGTGAAATCCAGACCTTTTTCGGGGGACCCTTCAAAGGTGCAATCAATCACACCCAGGTGTATCTCGTGATGTCGCACGATAGTGGCGATGGCGCAATGGAGTTGAAAGACAACCGCATTAAAATCAACTGGAAAGGCGTTGGAAAAGAAGCCATTTTCAAAAAGGTCAGTGGTAAGCTGAAAGATGCTACTACTGCTTTGGGCGGCACGTATATCAAAAACCCGAGCTGGACCAAATTGCTTGATTATGACCTGGTGACTGTTCATCCTTTGGGCGGATGCATTATGGGCGACGATGCGACTTCGGCAGTTGTCGATCACAAAGGACAGGTTTTCAAAGGCAAATCCGGCAAATTGCTATATCCCGGATTATACGTCATGGACGGTGCCATCATTCCACGTCCGGTGGGCACCAATCCTCTGCTGACCATCAGCGGACTTGCAGAGCGAAATTGCAAGTTGATCGCTGATGAAATGCAAGCAACACTAAGTTACAGTTTCCCTGAAATCACACCTAAAACAAAAGTAGATATAAAACCGGGCGTGCAATTCACTGAGACGATGAAAGGCTACTTTTCGCTCAATGAAAAAGATGACTACGAAAAGGCCTTTGAGCTGGGCAAGCAGCAAAACTCACCTTTTGAATTTACCCTTACCATTCGTTCTGATGATGTCGATGCTTTTGTTAGGGAAAAGAATCATCTTGGAGCATTGTTCGGAACGATGATGGCTCCTGCGCTATCACCCGAACCACTGATCGCTTTGGGGGGTGTATTCAATTTGTTTGTTGTTGATCCTGCGGATGAAACAAGAAAAAAAATGAATTACGAATCCATTCTGCTTAGCCGGGAGGGGAAAACTTACTATTTCAAAGGCTACAAGGATATTAAAAATGATAAAGGTCTGGATGTCTGGCTCGACACCACCACCTTATTTATTACTGTCTATGAAGGTAATTCAGATGCAGGAAAGATTCATGGAAAAGGAAAACTAAAAATCGAGATTAAAGACTTTGTGAAGCAGCTCTCCACCATGAAAGCAATCAATACAGACAAAGGAGGTCTGAGAGCCGTGGCCACCTTTGGCAAATTCTTCGCAGGAAATGTCTGGGATACTTATGTGAAGGGCGGGTTGAGGTAAGTTCGATTAAGAATCAGACAAAATATTCCAATTGAAATAATTAATCCTTACCATAATATTTCGGGCGCGTTTTCTTCGGCATAATGACGACGCTCCGGCCTTTTTTTAAGGCAAGGAAAATGCCGGACAAGATTAGCATTATACCGAGCAATCCATAGGGTGTCCATTGATAACCCTCCAACATGGTGGATAGCAACAAAGCAATAACCGGCATAACCAGAGAAAAGTATCCGGCCTTGTCAGGTCCTATTTTGCCCAGCAGGCTGAGATAGGCACTAAAAGCAACTACTGAGCCGAAAATTGCCAAATATCCAAGCGAAACCATATATGATAGATTGATGTCAAAAGTCATCGGTTTGCCGAGCAGCAGTGCAATAGTTGTGACAATGGTGGCGCCGTAGATCATGCCAAAAGCATTGGATTGAATAACCGGGATTTTTTGCTTCTGATTCAGTGCAGAGAGAATGTTGCCGGTCGAGGCAAGCATAACCGATCCAATTGCCATCAGAAATGCAATAAAATTATAATCCGAAAAATCGAATATTTTCAGCTCATCCTTAAAAATTAAAATAATGCCGGATAAACCGAGCATGCCTCCAATAACCACGCCTCTCCTCACTGGTGCCTTTAGTATGATTGCTCCGAAAAACACATTCAGAAAAATTAAGCAGGAAAAAATTACCGCTACCAAACCGCTTGTCAGGTGCTCTTCGGCCATATACACCAGCCAGTAATTGATACCGAAAAGACAGGCTCCCTGCAAGGCGATGAACAAATGATTTCGCAAGGAAAACCTGAGATTCAGGCGCATCAGCATGCTGTAAGCCATCAAAAGGAATCCGGCCAGAAAAAACCTGTATCCGACAGAATACAGTGGGTCTGTATCGCCTATCTGAAATTTAATGGCGTACCATGTGGAGCCCCAGATAAATGATGGGATCAGAAATAGAATGTAATTGGGTAATCGCATAAAAGTCACCGAAATTACGCGAAAAGGTCATTGCAAGCCACGGCGCAGAAAAGATTATTTTTTTCGGTCGGCGGCTGAAATTCAAATCATTACTAATAAACTGTGATCTCCCAATATATTCATTGCTTTTTTCTTTGCATTAACCATACGAGACGATCGATCCGTAAAATTACCCTGGAACCAAATTATTGACTACCGGAAATCTTCCTCATGAAAATATTTATTAGATTCGGGCACGCTTTTGATTTTTAAATTTTCCTGAAAACACCTTAAACCTGAAATGATGAGAAAAGCCACGGGCACATTGGTCGAAAAAAAATACATTGTTCCTTTTATCCTTATTACATGCCTTTTTTCGATGTGGGGTTTCGCCAACGACATCACCAATCCAATGGTGGCAGCATTTCAAACGGTTATGGAAATCTCTACGGCAAAGGCCGCGCTGGTGCAATTGGCTTTTTACGGAGGCTACGGAACCATGGCCATTCCGGCGGCCTTGTTTGCCATGAAGTATTCGTATAAAAAAGGCATCTTGCTCGGATTGTTGCTTTATGCCATAGGGGCACTTCTTTTTTACCCGGCGGCTCAGTTTGAAATGTTTGGCTTCTTTCTGGGATCGTTGTACATCCTCACTTTTGGCCTGGCCTTTCTTGAAACCATCGCCAATCCGTATATCCTGTCCATGGGAGAAGAATCAACCGCGACACGAAGGTTAAACCTCGCCCAGTCCTTCAATCCGATGGGCTCGATATTGGGTATGTTTGTCGCGTCAAATTTTATTTTAGCCCATCTCGATTCCGACAAACGGGACGCTGCGGGAGGCTTGATTTTTCCGGGATTAAGCGAGGCGGAAAAGGCTGTGATCAGAACACATGATCTGGCCATCATCCGCGATCCCTATGTCATACTCGGGCTGGTGGTACTGGTTATGTTTACAATCATTCTTTTTGCCAAATTGCCTAAGACGGAACATCCCGGAAAGGTAAAGCCTTTGCAATCTTTTGATCGCTTATTCAAAAACCGGCGATACATCGAAGGCGTAGTGGCGCAGGTATTTTACGTCGGTGTGCAGATCATGTGCTGGACATTCATCATACAGTACGCCGACAATCTTGGCGTGCCCAAGGCAACGGCACAGCGCTACAATATCATTGCCATGGCCATGTTCATATCGAGCAGGTTCATCAGCACTTTTCTGATGAAGTATGTGAATTCAGCCCGGTTGCTGATGGTATTTGCTATTTGTGGCATGATCACGATTAGCGGAGTAATTCTGATTGAAGGGATGCCTGGATTGTATTGCCTGATCGCCACATCGGCCTTTATGTCGCTGATGTTTCCGACCATCTACGGTATTGCCCTTGATGGAATTGGTGAGGATGCCAAACTGGGCGCAGCAGGGCTTGTGATGGCAATTGTCGGCGGCGCTTTGATGCCCCCGTTACAGGGTCTGATCATTGATCTCAAAACCGTCGGGCCGCTTCCCGCGGTCAACTTTTCGTTTATTCTGCCATTTATTTGCTTTGTAGTCATTGCCATTTATGGCTATAAGTCATATAAAATTTATCCCATTACACCAAGAATTCAGGATGATGAAAACCTTTAAGCGATACTGCAAAACACTCACGCTCCGGGATGATCCGGCACTCATTGATGAATATAAAAAAGCCCACGGCATAGGTATGATCTGGCCAGAGGTACGTCAGGGAATGAAGGAAGTTGGAATTCTGGATATGGAAATTTATATCCACGGAAATACACTGTTTATGATTATGGACACGGCCGCCGATTTTGACCATGAAAAGGCCTTTGAGAAATTGGCTGAAATGCCACGCCAAGCAGAGTGGGAAGTGCATATGTCGCGTTTTCAAAATACCGATCCGGACGCATCGGCTGACGAGAAATGGCAGCTTATGGATCGCATCTTTGAATTGGATCAGACGAGAGCATACAGCGCGTCAGAAGGCCAGTTGAAAACAGTTCAATGACTTTTTTGACTTCTGGAATACTTAAATTAATGTCAAGACCTGGAGCTTTAATCTCAGAGAAACTGCAATCAGGAAATGTGTGTACAAATCCCAAACAGCAAAACCCAAAAATCAAATAAATCCCAAATCTCAAAATCAAAGATGTACCAGCCAGGTGTCTTCATTAGCTACCCGATCGCTCACTTTAGGCAAGTGATGAGTAAGACAGCAAGAAATCCGATTTTATTGATGAATTTTGATAATGTATTATCTTTGGTAAAATGAAATTGGGATGCATGCATTAATAAAAGACAAAATCAATGATTTAGAAAAACTTTGTCAGGACTACGATGTCAAGAACCTGTACGCATTCGGATCTGTATGCACGGATAAATTTAATGATAAAAGTGATATTGATCTGCTGATTTCATTCAAAGACATTTCTATTGAAAAATACACTGATAACTATTTTGAGCTACACTATAAATTAGAAGAATTATTCAGTCGAAAAATTGATTTATTGACAGAAAACTCCCTTTCAAACCCATATTTCATTGAGAGCATTGAGGAGACAAAACAATTACTGTATGCAGCGTGAGATTTTGAAATATCTACTTGATATTCAAGAATCAATAAATTCAATTTATGATTATTTGGGTGATGCACGGGACTTTAGTGAATACAAGAAAAATAAACTTTTACGTCGGGGTATTGAAAGAGAGTTAGAAATAATAGGAGAAGCTACAAATCGGGTTTTAAAACTTGATAAAAACATTCTGATTTCAGACTCAAGGCGCATTGTTGACTTGAGAAACTGGGTGATTCATGGATATGACAAAATTGATGATGTGATTATCTGGGGTATAATTTCGAGGGATATACCAAGGCTGAAAGAGCAAGTTGATAAATTAATTGACAAATAAGTCCAGCTTCAAAATTATTGCGCACTGTTTATTCCTGATTGAATTTGTTGCGAAAGTCTATTTCTAATCTGATTCCACAAATTGCTCGTGTTATCGGAATTGATGAGTAATATAGCAAGGTAGTGGACAGATCTGGGAGGCAGAAAAATGCAATAAGCAAATCTCAAATCCAAAAATCAAAGATGTACCAGCCAGGTGTCTTTATGAGCTACCCGATCGCTCACGTTTTGCGATTAATGAGTAAGAACCAATCAAACCGGTCTGTCGGGGGACAGGCCAGGGAGTCGGAATGAATGTGATTTATAAAAGTTGGATTACAAGAAAATTTTGGCCCGATATTTGGCATCTCAAGCCAAACAAATAATAGAACGATGAAAAAGCTTGGTTTTGCAATGTTAATAAGCATGATGATGGTTTATACATCATGCATCGAAGAAAGTGTAGGGCCTCAGGGGCCAATGGGTCCCGCAGGACCGGCCGGTCCAAAAGGAGACAAAGGAGAATCTGGTTTTGTATTTGAATTTGAAGACTTGAATTTCACCGGTCCGGATTATGAGGTGTTTTTGCCATTTCCATCGAATTTTGAGTCATTGAGTTCAGACGTTGTACTTGTCTTTCTACTATGGGATGTTGTCAATGTTAATGGTACAGATACCGAAGTTTGGCGGCAGCTTCCGCAAACTATCATTACTGAAAACGGTCTGCTTCAGTACAACTTTGATTTTACTGTGCTGGATGTTCGCTTGTTTATGGATGCCCAGTTCGACCTCGGCCTGCTTGGAGCCATAGATACAGATAACTGGGTCGCCAGAGTGGTAGTGGTACCGGGAGATTTCTGGAATTCGTCCAGACTTGAGGCTGGTGAACTTTCATATCAGGATTTGAAAGAAATGCTGGGCTTGCCAGAACTGCCTACACCTGAATCAATAAAAAGAAGATAAGAGATCAAAACTAATAGAAATTGAGTCACCCTGGAGTGACTCTTTTTTTGCCTTTTTTTCACTGTTTTTCAGCGAATATTTACAGATTGCTTTTAGTATGACTGCTTGTGATGTTTATTAAACTTCCTAATAGCGTTTGCGGGGAACATGTTTGTGACTAAATTATCCATGCAAACAAATCTCACAACACATGAAAAACTCATCGAGCAATACGGGGATACCTGCAGCCATGACAATGCTGCTCACAGCAATCATTTTATTTTTCTCATGCCGGCAGGAATACCACCCGCCCATCGAGATAAAGGGGGTGTATGGACACCCGGGGCCCTTATGGGAAAAGGGCATAAATCTCAGCGATTTGGGTGTAAATGCCATTTTTGTTCATAGCGGTTCCATAAATCAGGAAATGGTTGAAAAAGCCAGAAAAGACGGATTGAAAGTGTATGCTGAATTTGCCACACTCAATGGAAAAGGTTATGTCGATGCCCATCCGGAGGCGTGGGCCATCAATGAAAAGGGGGAGCAGGTGGAGCCGGCAACCTGGTTTATGGGTGTGTGCCCGACAGAGCCCGGCTTTAGGCAATACCGCTTTGACCAGCTTCGCAAGCTGCTTACAAAATTTGATCTCGATGGCGTTTGGATGGATTATGTGCACTGGCATGCACAGTTTGAAGATCCGGAACCGATTTTGCCGGAAACCTGCTTTTGCAGCCAATGCCTTGCTGAATTTTCTTCAAGCGCCGGGCTGAACTTACCAGGGGGAACCACCATCGAACAGGCGGAGTGGATATTGACACATCATGATGCAAGTTGGCGTTCATGGAGAGCAGGGGTGATTTTTGACTGGACATCTGAATTTAAGCGGATCATGCACTCCATCAATCCTGAGGTCTTGCTGGGATTGTACCATTGTCCATGGGCAGATGATGAATATGACGAAGCCCGCTACAGGATTCTTGGCCTCGATTATGATCTTTTAAAACAAACAGTCGATGTTTTTTCACCTATGGTTTATCACGGCAGAATGCATCGGTCTCCACGCTGGGTTGAGGAAAATATTGTTTGGTTCAGCCATAAGCTCAAATTGGAGAAAAACTCATCAATTAAAATATGGCCGATTGTCCAGGCGCACAATGATCCGGGAGTCATCAGTTCCGAGGAATTCGAAATCGTGTTGCGCGGCGGCCTGGCCGGAAGTTCGAGTGGCGTTATGATGTTTACAACGAAAGCTGTGGCGGAGGATACCGGGAAAGTGAACGTTATGCGCAGAGTTTACAGTGAGTAAAACCAAATATTAAAATAAAAAAAACCGGTCAAATTGGCTATCTGACCGGTTTTGTAATTATCGAGGTTAACTTTCTATTTGATCTGTCCCCTTATTTCACCCCCTGGATACTGGACGGTATGTACATTTACATAAGCTCCGTTACTCTTCAATAAATCAACCAGATCGGCAAGTTCCTGACCGGCCAACGGTCCTACCAGATTGGAAGCGACAATTTCGCCTTCAGCCAGAATCCCATTGGTTTTTCCGGGAATCAACTGCGCCGGTGGTACTGCAGGGTAGAGCCAGACCGCTACCGGGCCGTTTACTCCTGCCGGAGCAAGATGAATGTGGGCCATTCTGACATTCTCGATGTTTGCAACAATTAATTTGTAAGACATGCTCATGCCATCTTTACTCAATTTGAAAATGGCCTGGCCTGTGGCATTCGTAACTGCAGCCGGCACTTCCTGATCACCGTTAAGATGGGCAGTGAAGTTTTTGGAATTACCGTTGGCTGATAATTCATCAGCAATCTGAGGTGTGGTTACATCCTGCTCCGCAC
>CAYZWN010000112.1:0-14845 GCA_964482185.1 uncultured Roseivirgaceae bacterium | reverse complement strand
TTCGATGAAAAACTGACTGCCTAAAAAACCATTGAGGATGGTTGCATTAAAAGGTTTACCGGCCACCGCAACCTGGTATTTTTCTTCGGGATCATTTAGCAGAATACGCGATTTTAAATCAATGGCAGCAGAATCCATCACTTTAAAATTTGCGTTCAGGGTCATCGCAGGATTATCAGACAACACCTCCGGATCGTTGGTGACGTTTGATATCTGCACTTTTAGATTATCAAGTGTAATATGGCCCGGCTTCCTGGCCTTAGCAGCCTGCATTTCAACAAATATTTTACCATTTTGAATTTCGATGGAATCCAGCAGCAGTCTGAACGGGATGCTTCTCACTACCTCTGCCAGCAATGGCTTATAATCGGGATTGATGACTTCCTCTGATTTATCCTTAAACAAATAAAGATCAAGGAAACCCATGCTGGCCTTGTCGATATTCAGGGTTGAATCGGAGATCAGCCTTTCGGGGTGTATGCCGCGGACATCCACATCCCTGACGGTCATATCAAGCCATGAAGCCCTGAAACCCTTGATTTGGTTGATCCGGTATTTGTCCACAATGTGATGGTAACGGATTGCGCCGATATAGACAGAATCAGGGTGAAGGCTTAGAGATTTAACCCGGACCATAGCCGTATTTTTTCCGGCCATCACAATTGCTGTATCTATAAAAATACTTCCTTCCTTAAAACGCGCCTTTTTACTTTCATCGAATGAAAAACCGCTCAAATTGAAATCGAGTCCGGCAACGAAATCCAACGGCTGCTTTTTGCCGCCAATATAAAGCTGATGGTAAGCGCTGTCGATGGTGAACTTTTCCACAACAATAGCCGGCAAAAGTGCATTGCGGGAGGCTTTGTAATCATTGTACGCATTGTGATCTGCTGTCAGGCTATCGGGTATTGACATGTCTTGATTCAATGAATCAGTCGTCGTTTTTTCATTTGATATATTGTCAGGAACATAAGCTGTATTTTCTCTGATTATGAATCCCGGCTTTTTGATCGACAACTCTTCAACCTTGAGACGCTTGTTTATTAAAACATCAAACAAATGCATCGCCTTGAATCGGATGGCTTCGAACTCCACAAAAACGTCATACCGGTCTAAGAACTCAATGCCTGAATTGGCCGAGACAGAGGAGTCTCGTCTAAGCTCCACATGCCCGACATTCAGGTCCAAGGTCAGCAGATTTATTCGAAGGCTGTCCGCGTCCATGCTCAGGGTGTACCGGCCATTTGTGCTTTTTTGAACTTTCTCAATAAGATAGGGTGGAATGTGTCGCGGAACATAGGCTCTGAGCGCCAATATCGCCACAATCAGAACTGTGATTAAAATCAAAAGTCCTTTTAAAAAAAATCTGATAAAACGTCTGATCATGCGCCTTGAAGATAATGATTTAGTCTGATACCCGATTCTTCAGGCATGCTTAAAATTTTTTCGTTCACTCGATCGCTCCGGGCGATCTGCAAATAGAATAGGGTCAAAAAGGTAAGAAGGACTCCAAAAACACTCTTTCAGGCACCGTGAAAAAAATATGGGTTTAGTGTTGGGTACATTATTAGAATGGATCAATAAAAACGAAAATTGAAACCGCCCCAGTCCCTCCTTGGAAGGGAGTTTGTGCATATCTAAAACCTTGTTGCTTTTTGAAATTCGATTTGTCGGGAATTATTTGTTTTTTGATCCTTGCGATTTGGGTATTCTGAATCAAACCGCTATGTTTCACAATTGAATAGTTTTCTTATTCTCAACAAAAGGTGTAACATTTTAAAATAGCCACATGAACTTTAAACAAATAATACCAGCATTGCTGTTGAACGTCGCCTTCTTTAACAATGGTATTTGCCAGACAACTGATGCTGAGCTGACCGTCAACCTGACTTTTTCCGATGAGATCAAAAATGATCTCCGCAGCAAAGGCCGGCTTTTTATCTTTTTTGCTCAAAATCCACAGGTCGAGCCGCGCACGCAGACATGGCCAAGCCCATGGAGTAAAACGCACATTTTCGCCAGGAATATTCCGGATCTGAATTTTGAACAAGTGCTGGTGTTGGACAAATCATTTGATTGGAACAAGACTGCAGACTGGACGATGGGCAATATACCCGCAGGTGAATATTATATCCAGGCTTTATGGGATCAGGACGAAATCGAATCAAACATCAACGCCCCGGGAAATCTATACAGTGAAAAACAGAAGATTTCCATAAAAGGGAAATCAGTCATTGACTTGGCCATTACTAATAAAATTTCCGAAAGAAAGTTGGTGGAACATAAACTTGTCAGATATGTGGAGTTTAAGAGCGATACACTATCGAAATGGTGGAAAAAACCCATTTATCTGAAGGCTTCCTTGTTGTTGCCGTCGAATTATGACAACCGGCAAACCGCCGGATATCCGGTCAGGTATAATGTGGCCGGTTATGGCGGCAGATACGACAGGGTAAACAGATTGGTGGCTAATGAAAACTTTATGAATTGGTGGGAATCGGACGAGGCGCCGCGGGTAATCAATGTATTTCTGGATGGAGAAGGGCCATTTGGGGATTCTTATCAAATGGATTCTGAAAATAGCGGCCCCTATGGATATGCCCTGATTCATGAGTTGATCCCTTACATCGAAACGCAGTACCGCGGTACGGACGCTGCTGAAACCCGATTTGTGGATGGTTGCTCCACAGGAGGCTGGGTTTCTCTGGGATTGCAGTTTTACTATCCCGACCATTTCAACGGGGCTTTTTCGTACAGTCCTGATGCTGTAGAATTTGAAAATTATCAATTAATCAACATTTACAAAGATGAAAATGCCTACATCAATGAAGCGGGATATTTAAGGCCGGTCATGCGCGACATAAGTGGAGAACCGCTTTTGTCATTGCGGGAATTCATTCAGTACGAAAATGTGCTTGGCAGCTCTGATACATACCTCAATTCTGGCGGGCAGATTGGTGCACACACAGCACTATACAGTCCGAAAGGAGCCAATGGCTTGCCAAAGCCAATGTTTGACGTCGAAACAGGCCGGATCGACCAGGAGGTGGCAGAGCACTGGAAAAAATATGATTTTAAACTTCATTTGGATCAACACTGGGAAACGTTAGGCCCTAAGCTGGATGGAAAAATATTTATATGGATGGGCGATATGGATCAATTTTATTTGAATATGGCCACCCGAAAGCTGGCGGAATTTCTTGAAACAACCACAAATCCAAATTCAGATGCAGAAATCATTTTTACGCCAATGGAAGGACACTGCACACAGTTTTCGCATAAAGCAATCCTCGAAAAGATCAGCGAGAAACTATAAATAGTTTTAGACTTACAAGTCCAACTATTCAGGACGTATAGCTTGTTTGAAAAAACTACTTGGGGGAAGTGACCCTGAGGTCAATTAGTATTAAATTGAGTTTCATATTACACTCATTAAATATGAAAACGCTTCGTAAATCCTCATCAAATATGCTCATAACCCTTGTAGCATTTCTGCTCTGTTCAAACTCAGTTTTCAGCCAGGAAAACACTTTGACTTTAGAGTTGAATGATACAACCTTCAGTATCGAAAACCGCATCAGTTTTAACATATCACAAACGGATTATTACAAAATAATCAGCGCAGAGGGAGAAAAAGTATCGCCCAAAACAAAAGATGTTAAAATAAATGATGTGCCGGCCAATTTAGAAAATCTGCACACGAGGGGCCAGACTACCCTATACCTCAGGCGAAAGAGTATGGAAATCGAGGCCGAAGAAAAAATGACTTTTTTCCATCGCGGACAACAAAAGAAACTGAAAAAAGTGATCGCCGTAAGTATGTCGATGGATAAAAATTATATGCGCAACAGGCTTGCTTTCGAAATGATGCAGCGGCTCGGCATATTCAATCTTTTTTATACGTATTCCGAACTTCAGATCAACGATGAGACCGAAGGCATATATCTGGTTGTTGAAGAGCCTGTGAGGTGGGCGATTCATGAGCAGCATGCCCCGCTATTAATACGACGCGGTTATAATCACAAAATCGATAAGATCAAGGCCGGAAAAGAAATCCCAAAAGGGGAACAAAAACTCTTCAAATCTCATTATGATGACATTTACAAACTAATCAGAAAGCTGGAAGGTGAGCAGCTTTACAACGAACTCAGCGCTCTGATTGATCTCGACATGTACATGGATTGGCTGGCATTTAATTTCTTCGTGCGCAACGGCGATTACAGCGATGAGATTTTTTTGTATATCGAAAGGGATGAAAAGCGGTTTAAAATCATTCCATGGGATTACGACGATATTTTCTCCTCCGCACCCCACGAAGGTAAAAACACAAATCAAAAAGCGGAGGGAGACAAATTCATATTTTCATCGGAAGATGCGCTCGACAAAAAAATATCTGAAGACCCATACCTTCGCGAAAAGTATCACGAGCGCTTTAGATTACTGTTAAATAATCTTACTGAGGAGACGATCAAAGAAGTGCTTGAGCATGTGTATCAGGAATTGTACCCATATTTCTCAGATGAAAAAATCATCGGAATGGTGCGTCACGATGTGTACAAACAGGCAAACCTGCCGGCGCTTAGAACTGAATTGCACTCGGTTTTTCAAAACTTATGCCTGAGCCGAAGCGCGATATTGTCATCACTTCCATAACAAGGATTTTAGTAATTGTTTGTTTTTTGATGCCGGGTGATGATGGGAAGGATTTTGATCATACCCGATATTTTTCGTGGCGCGTTATTTCAACCGGTTGTTCTGAATTTCCGGATTTGGTATGTGAATTTTAACATAAAATATTGCTGAAGTACCTGCGTTCTGATTTCTTCAAGATAGTTGGCAGTAATGTTTTGCGAAAAACTTTGGTTCTGGCTCAATAAGTCAAAAACGGATAGTTCAAGTTCACCGAGATCGTTCTTCATGAACTTTTTCGCCACACTCATATTCCACAATACATAGTTGGTGTTGAAACTTTCAGAAAAGCCATTATAGTTTTCGAAGTAAATGTCATTCCTGAATACAAATCCTTTCCAGAAAATATAGTTCAGTTTTCCACCGACAGTCTGGATCATGTATTCACTGTTTCCATTAGACCGCGCTTGCACTGAGTTGGTCACGGTGTTGGCGTTGATATTATAATACAAGTTAAAATCCATCGACTCGCTGATGTTGCTGGCAATTGCCATGCGCAGATTCACCGAGTAGGTATTCGAAATATTTTCTTCTCCATCCGTACGGCCCGGACGACGGGCATAGCCCAGTCCGAGTGAAGTGTTGAGGTTCGATTTAATTTTTGAGATCGCCTTGCTATAGGTGGTATTGTTGTTCACATTCCAGTAACCATTCAGATTGATAGGTATCGAAACCTGGGCGCCCTCCTGCACGATGATGCCCGGCCCGTAAACCGAATCCTTTTCGGCAAATTCCGTGGCATTTGTGATGTAATTGCTGGTCATTTGTGCCCGTGTGAAGTTAGCAAGCGAGCTGTTTTTCTCCGTATTGGCTTTTGACAGCCGCATCATGAGCGAGTGGCTGTAACTCTGATCGAGTTGTGGATTACCCAGAGAAATGAATAAGGGATTGCTGTTGTCGATTACATTTTGCAATTGGTTGACGGATGGCTCATTGGTGTTGGTGGCATACCTGAAAAACATATTCCCTCCTCCGCCAAATTGCACTCTGCCCATCGCTGTTGGCAATATACTGTTAAACGAATTTCCATAATTTCCTGCTTCAGGGAAAAACTGCTGGTTGTTTAGCGTTGCGTTTTGAAATGACACGCCAACATTGAAAAATTTTCCGAAATTCCTGTTGCTGTACATCACGGTTGGCAGATGGGTTGTATAGCCGCTGGAAAACTGGTTTGATAGCTGGGTACTGAATACGCTTTCACCGGTTTCCGGCTCGATGATGTACGTGTCCTTATCAGAATCACGATCGTTGTAGCTGAGCCGGTAACTTGCAGACAGTTCGCCGTTGTTTCCGATCGGTTCGGCATAGGTGATCGTGCCTGAAATCGTATTATCAAACTCATTGGTAAGGTATTGCGTAATGGAGTCCAGGCTCAGTTCTTCGTAATAATTTTCCCGGTCGGTGCTTCTTATTCTCGAATCGATCTGAAAGGAAATGGATCTGCCGATCTTCTCAAACTTGTGCTGGAATAACAATGAATTATTGATATTATACGCCAGGTTATTGCTCTTATAGCGGTTTTCTGTCTGGTTGATGGTTTGCCCAAGATCATTCACCGTTCGACCTAATGTATAATCAAGGCTGTTGTTGTCCTGAAAACTTGCCGACGGCAGAAAAGTGATTTTGTTGTTTTCGTTCAGGTCGTACACGATCCGCATATTAATCCGGTGATTTTGATTTTCCTGATCCGACTCCCGCGTTTCACTGTAGAACTGGCTGCCGCTTTCGCGGAATGTTTCACGGTTTGTCCATTGGTCTTTTGTATTAGCTGAATTGTTATAAAAATAGCTGCCCTCAAAGGTTCCTTTGCTACCCAGATTATTCGAAAAATTTAAACCCAGAGAATTGGTTGTGATGATGCCGTTATCCGCCCCGCTCATAAAATTATTATTTCCTCCACCTGGTCTAAAGCCTCCCCTCTGGCCTCCACCACCTACACCGGCCAGGTCTTCGTTGCTAAAATTCAGTTGGTTGATATTGTTGCTCATGCCGAGGATGGTCAGCCGGTTGGACTTGTTAAAATTATTGATGGTTGCACCGGCGGTATAGCGATCATTGGTTCCTCCACCTGCATAAAGTTTTCCAAAAAATCCATTCCGCTTGTTTTCGCGCGTTACCACATTCATGGTTTTGGTCGTATTGCCGTCGTCTATACCGGTAAACTGTGCGCGCTCGCTCATCTGATCAAATACTTCAACGCGGTTGACCACTTCCGCGGGAATGGTATTGAGCGAAAGCAGTGGATCCTGGCCAAAAAATCGCTTCCCATCCAGCAGTACTTGTTGAATGCGCTCACCATTCGCAGAAACGCCGCTTTGATCGACTACAATACCCGGCATCTTGCTGACCAAATCTGTCGCAGATGCATCGGGATTAACTTTAAAAGCATCGGCATTATACAAAATTGTGTCTCCGCGTTGCTCCATAGGAATTACCTCGCCAACCACATTAATATTCTCCAGAACCTTGGTATCCGGTTCTATGGCGATTTTCTCAAAATTCACATTTTCATTAGCAATCCGTACCAGTTGACTATAGGTCTTATAACCAAGGCTGCTCACTACCAGGCGATAGAATGCACGCTCCAATTTTTCTATTTTAAAGTAGCCTTCCCCGTTGGTTGTACCGAACTTCGAAAGCGTCGAATCCTTCACATTTACCAGCAACACGGTCGCACCGGGCAAGGCCGAGTCATCGGAAAGGTCAATAACCATACCCTGGACTGTGATGAGCGCATCCTGAGCTTTTGCCATACCAAAAGTCACCAGAGCAAAACCAATCAAAAGAAGTTTTCTCATGGATTTTGTGGCGGTTGAACGTTCAGACTATCAGCAGGCTGGACATTTCGGTTTCTGCCCTGGCGGTTGGCGTTTCCAGATTGCATGCTTTCCATTTGCCTTCTCCTGTCCTGCATCAGTCCGAGGTAAATATCGTATTGACTCTGATTCAACACGTCCTGAATCAGGGCATCCTTTTCCGCCCGCAGGGCCTCCATCTTTGGACGCATGTTCTGAAAATCCCTGGTTTGCATGACCTCTTCCCGGATCTCTTTAAATGACATGGAAAACTCATCATATATTCCATCCATTAACATTTTCTGATCATCCGAAAGATCTGAAAGCGCTTTATACACGTTTTGCTTTTCACGTTTGATCATCTCATCGGGATCAAAGCCTCCGGGTCCACGCCCTCCCATCGGTTGCGCCAGGACTGGAATTGCTGCCATCACAGCCAGCGCGATGATTAAAACAATTCGAAATTTCTTCATGATCAATTAACTTTTAATAATCCGGTATCAAATTTAAATGATTGTCAAAATACCTCCATATTTTTTCAACCAATAGCGAAAGTTGCTGAACCATTAGGCACTATTCCTCAATTTGTGGATTTCAACGAGACCTGAAGAAAGAAGTCTCCTGGATTTTCCGGAGCCCAACCAACGTAATCCCTTGCCTTGGTCCGGGGTCTGTTGATGTTTTGCCATGATGTGCCGAAAGGTTAAAGATCAGATAATATTTAAATGATGGAATTTTCAGGATATTCTGTTAGCTTAGAATTTCAAAAACAAAAATCTACGTGTTACGGCAAAATCTCCGCTACGGGTTGGTGGGGATTTTTTTATGGTCATGCTGCCATTTTTCTATCCTGCCATATCAATCAAACATCATCCACCTGGCCAAAATCAGTAAATAAGTTTTCCTGGCAATAGTACCACATAGGCTTTAGCAATTATTATATTCAGGGAAATCAATTCAGCCGATGAAAACGCAAACATTGCAACCAATTCAGATGACCGTGTTGTTTATCGCAAAGGCTAATTATTTGGTATCATGGAAATTCGGTATGTTTCAGACCAAAATCAAAAAATATTATATCATGAAGCTCGTGGCGCTTTTTATCATTTTAATTGGTCAGCAGGTAATCTGCCCCGCTCAGGAAGCCTGGAACAGGCCTTCTCCTGATATCACGGTGCAGCTAAGAGAAATCTCAGCAAAATTCAATGATTATACCACTGTACTCAAACCAGACAAGAACCTTCCCGAATACTGGGCAGGTGCGCCCTCAGTTGTCAGAGATGAAGCAGGCACATTCTGGATGGCGGCTCGTATGCGGAGCCCGGAGCATCCGAGAGGCTTGCGTGGTTATGAGATCAGGATTTTGAAGAGTTCAGATGGCATTACCTTTGAAAAAGTGCATCAGATTCATCGGGAGGAGGTCCCCATTCCAGGTTTTGAAAGACCGGCGCTGCTGATCGATCCTGAAACCAAAAAATTTAAATTGTATGCTTGTGGCCCTTATGGCGACAAGCCCTGGTCGATTGTCAAGTTTGATGATGCAGATGATCCGACAATGTTTATCGCAGGCACTGCAAAACCGGTGATCAGCGCACCTGAGAAACGATACGATCGCGATGCCTCAGTGATCGAATACAAGGATCCTGTCATCATTCATGCCGGTGGAAGTTATCACTGTTATGTAACCGGTTACATCCGCAGAAATGAACGAATCTTTCATTTCATAAGTGATGATGGCGAAAGCTGGAGGACTGTAGGAGATGTAAACCAGCCGGTTATGGAACTCACAGGGTGGCATAACTTTTTTGTGCGCCCGGCGTCTGTGCTTCCGCTGGGCATTGGCTATTTGTTTGTTTATGAAGGATCAAGCACAACATGGTACGATCCTGTTTATAATATCGCAACAGGCGTAGGCTTTACCTTCGATCTGCACCATATTATTGATCTGACACCGGAAAGTCCGCTGGTGAAAAGCACAACACCCGGACAGTTCCACACCTGGAGGTATTCGCACTGGTTGCTGGTAGCGGATGAGATGTATATTTATGCCGAAGTGGCCAATCCGAATCAATCCCATGAAATCAGATTGTTCAGAATTGCATTGAATTGATTATCAGTTTGGTGGCGGGAGCGCATCCGTCAGCCCCACGTAAAGTGTCCCTTTTTATTATCATGTCAAACCTAAACCGACTGTTGATCCGGGTTAAGATGATTTAAGTTCATCCTCCATCTCTATTGCCCTGTCCAAGGATATGTCGTCAAGCTTCACGTTGCTAATAAACGCTGAGTATGCCATCAAGGCCGAAAGACGCTGTAAATCCAAAGCCCATGCTGGAATGTAAACCGGGGGTGCCAACCATCCTTTCCTGAAAAGCGGATCCAGTCTCAGAACATCCGCCAGAGTAAGTCTTCCTGCAAAAAGATTGCTGACTAATTCGGGCCTGTTGTCACGGATGGCCATCCTGATGAAGGTATGGACTTCAACCAGTCCTTCAAGATAAACCGAATCCTTGGTGAAAACGACACCGTCTTTTACTCCGCCACCTCTGAATACCCGTTGGGCCGACCGAACTGACTCCTCTTCTGATTGCCCTTCTTCCAGGAAGAACTTAAACAAGTCAATGAAGTCAGCCCCATCGAGGGCCTTTTTTACAGCGAGCACGCGCAGCACTATACGGCGTAACCTGCTAATATCCATGGCATTGTTGATTATTTCGGCCAAAACAGCAATTCCTTCCTGTGTTCGGGTAGTGCGTGGTGCGCCAAGGCCGAGGGATTTCATGTTGTTTTGTTTCATTCCGTTAAGTTGCGTGGCAGAGTGAACAAAAGCTTCGTGTAATAGAAGCTGGTCTTTGTCCAGTTGAGAAAAGACAGCCGTGCTGCGTATGCGTATACGCCTGGAACCAGCCAGGGCTTTTGACGACATCTCCGGATCAAGCACCACCTCGACCTTGTCGTGAACGAAGAATTTATCAGCCTCTATCCTCAGCCAGTTGGCGAAATCCTGGGCCGATATGTCTGTTTTTATTGGTTTAATCGCACTGTTACCCAGCAAATTAATAGTGACCTCCAGAAAGAATTTCGCACTGTCAACAGGTGTGATCCCCTTCTGCTTGTATTCTACATCTGGCCGACCATAAATCTCGGTTGAGTACCTGGTGAAATCTTTTGTTCCGGCAGCCATCAACATTCTGCCGGCATTAGCATAACTAAGCGCTGTTTCCGCCAAAAATTTTTCAGCCGGATTCTGCTGATCACATTTTTTGTTGATGCCGTCCAAGGTGCTGATATTTTCTTCCAGTTTTGGCGGGTGAATGATTATTTCAGGCAATTGCGGATTGCCCTTACGCCATCCGCCCAGGAAAAGTTCTTCTGCCCCCGCAGGCCAGGCCAGGGTATTTAATACCTTAATTTTTTTGGAAGCCAGGACAAGTTGCCGGTCGAGTTCATTTATTTTTTGATCGTTCATCCAATTGAAGATTTAGAGGTTATTACACTATATATCGATACTATTTATGTATTAAATTCCATGTGTATAAATTTAATTACTCAAGTTTCGCAGATAAATATAATTGAATTAACTACCTATAATTCAATTGATTAAAACCTGGCGTGCTTTGCGCTTACCTTTGTGACCCTTGCGGTAAAAAAACAAAACCGCAAAAAGGGCAAAGAAGCCGGCTATGGTCGCACATTGATTAATATCAAAATGGAATTTTTATATCGCTTAAAATCAACGCATTGTATATTTTGTACTATGATAAATATTTGAATATCAATATTATTTAAAAGTTGAGAAACTTGAGTTATTGATTATCCACTTTTCGCGATTTACCTCCCGCGGCTCAAAAACGATAATCACATTCTTTTGTATGTGACAATTATCATATTGAGTAAATCCAACTGCCTTAATTTTGCGCCAGTATTACAAAAGATCCTTTTTTCATGGAAGATACCATTATTATTATAGGAGGTTTATCGGCGGGCCCATCGGCAGCTGCCAAAGCCCGAAGGGTAAACGAAAAGGCTAAAATTCTTCTTTTTGAGAAGACTGATTATATAAGTTACGCTACCTGCGGCATTCCCTATTCATTGTCCGGAACCATCAAGAAAAGGGATAAACTACTGGTTGTGAAGCCTGAACTGATGCGCGATCGCTTTAATATCGATGTTCATCTCAATGAACCTGTGATTGATATTCTGCCTGAAGAACATAAAATAAAAACTACTGAGGGGGAATATCATTATACCAAACTGATATATACTGCCGGGGCATCGCCTTTTGTGCCGCCCATTGAAAATCTGGATAAAACAGAAGACTGGGCAAACTGCAGAACAATTGAAGATTATGACAAGATAGTTGCCGATAAGGTATTGAGCGAAAAGCAACATATCACAATTCTCGGCGCTGGCCTGATTGGAGTGGAAGCTGCCGAAAATCTGAGCAAGGTTGGGAAGCAGGTAACCATTGTCGAAATGGCCCCATCGGTGCTATCGCCGTGGGACAGCAAATACGGTAATCTTGCTGAAAATGTATTGAAGGAAAATGGTATTCATGTTTATACCAGCACAACAATAGAAAGTATTAGAGTTGACGAGGGCCGCATCGTGGAAGTGACATTGAGCAATGGCGACACCATTCCCAGCGATTACATTTTGATGGGAATTGGCGGAAGGCCGAATACTGCTCTGTTAGCATCCAAAGGGGCAGAGACGATTAGGAATGGCGCACTCAAGGTGAATGCCAAAATGGAAACCAGCCTGCCGGATATTTATGCTGCCGGAGATTGTGCCAGCATCATGAATATCCAAACAGGTGAACATGACTACTTCCCAATGGGTACCCATGCCAATAAGGGAGGTCGTGCTGCAGGAGCAAACGCAGCGGGAGGTGAAGAGTATTTTAAGGGGGCATACCGCACAGCAATCGTTAAGGCGTTTGATTACACCCTGGCTCGCACCGGACTCAACGCACGGGCGCTGAAAATGATGAATCACGATTTCGAATCAACATTTATCGTGGCACCTTCCACACCGGGTTTCTATCCCGATCCAAAGGACATGCTGCTGGAAATTTATTATAACAGGAATACCCGGGAGGTACTTGGAGCGGAGATTTTTGGTGAAAAAGGTGTAGATAAAAGAATTGATGTTCTAAGCACAGCGATACTTGGCAAACTTACCGTAGATGATCTGCCGAATCTCGATCTCGCTTATGCACCGCCATTTTCACCGGCGAAGGATCCGGTGATTGTTGCCGGTTTTGTTTCGGGCGACAAGGGTAAGAACAAATTCCGCGAGATGAATACCGAAAACCTGCTGAATCTGATAAGAAGTAAAAAGCCGGATTCTTACCAGTTGGTGGATGTTAGAACACCATTGGAATTGGAGAAGGAAGGAGTCATTCCGAATGCCGTGAATATTGAGCTCGACAGCCTGCGCGGTAATCTTGACAAACTCGATAAAAATAAAATGACAATTGCTTATTGTGCCAGAGGATTGCGTGGGTATGTGGCCACAATGATTCTTCAGAACAATGGATTTACAAATCTTCACAATCTGGGCGGAGGATTTCTTGCCTGGAAAAAGTTAGGAATGGAAATAGCTGCTTATTCAGCAAAAAATATTTAGAATTCTATAGTTGGTTGTTTTGGTTTTGAATTAGGGCCTTCGGGCCCTTTTTTATTTTTGTACTTCAAAATATGGCCCGCCTCTTTTGGGCAACACTAGCCGGCAGAATTCGGATCTCACCTCCTTGTTCCGAAAATCCTGCTTCAATATTTGTAATCATGGCCGCTTTGTATTGAAAAGCATTTTATTAACAATACAAAATAATTACTTTTGGAACCTGCAAATTGAAAACTTAAAAATCAAATAAATGAGCGAACAGATAATCACAATTGAAAACGGCAGACTTATCGTGCCGGACAATCCGGTAATTCCATTCATCGAAGGAGATGGTACCGGTGTTGATATATGGCCTGCTTCAAAACTTGTATTTGACGCTGCCGTAGAGAAAGCATACAGCGGATCGAAAAAAATTGAGTGGAAAGAAGTGTTGGCCGGTGAAAAAGCTTACAAACAAACCGGCAACTGGCTGCCAGAGGAAACCCTCGAAGCATTCAGGAAATACCTGGTAGGTATCAAAGGACCGTTGACCACGCCGGTCGGAGGTGGTATCCGCTCCCTGAATGTGGCGCTCAGACAACAGCTTGATCTTTACGCATGTGTGCGCCCTGTTCGCTGGTTTAAAGGTACGCCTTCTCCGGTCAAAGATCCTTCAACCACGGATATG
Organism: uncultured Roseivirgaceae bacterium; assembly: GCA_964482185.1. Classification (GTDB taxonomy): domain Bacteria; phylum Bacteroidota; class Bacteroidia; order Cytophagales; family Cyclobacteriaceae; genus JAAUQL01. The sequence goes on along the minus strand of CAYZWN010000112.1, from coordinate 1,066 downwards.
GTAATTTTCAGAGAAAATACAGAAGACATCTATGCAGGCATCGAATTTCAGGAAGGCAGCGAAGACGCTAAGAAATTTGCCGATTTGTTTAAAATGGCATTTCCTGAAAGGTTTAAAAAAGTGCGCTTTCCCGGAACCACAGGATACGGCATCAAGCCGGTATCGAAACAGGGAACTGAAAGACTTGTTCAGGCGGCGATTGATTATGCATTTCAACACAAAAGAGATTCCGTTACCCTGGTGCACAAAGGCAATATCATGAAGTTTACGGAAGGCGCTTTCATGGATTGGGGCTATGCGCTCGCCAAAAGGACCTACGGAGCGAAAGACTATGATGGCGGACCGTGGCAGATTATCGAGAAGGGAGGCCATAAAGTGATCATCAAGGATGTGATAGCCGATGCGTTCCTTCAGCAAATTCTAACCAGACCTTCTGAGTATTCTGTCATTGCGACCCTGAACCTGAACGGCGATTATATTTCTGACGCGCTGGCTGCCATTGTGGGTGGCATTGGCATTGCTCCCGGGGCCAACATCAATTATATGACAGGTCACGCCATATTTGAGGCAACACACGGCACGGCGCCAAAATACGCCGGGCAGGATAAGGTAAACCCTGGTTCGGTCATACTTTCCGGTGCCCTGATGCTGGAGCACCTCGGCTGGCAGCGCGCAGCAGACCTGATTTATAAAGGACTGGAACAAGCTATTGCCGGCAAGCGGGTGACTTACGATTTTGAAAGATTGATGGATGGCGCAGCACTTCTGAAGTGTTCTGAATTCGGTCAGGAAATTGTGAATAATATGTAATTACCTCAGGTAATTCCAATTTTATCAGGTAAAAAGGATTTTGAGTTTTTGCGAACTTAAAATCCTTTTTTGGCTCTATATTGTTTACTGTGGGCAATAGTCAGGACTTGCGATTAATTTAAATGATACTATCCTGGCATCATAGAAATTGCGTTTGACATGGAGCCCTTTTTTTATTGCCTGGCGAAATATCAGTAAACTTTACTTTTTCCCCAGCATCACCATATCGCTGACAACGATCTCGGTAAAGTATTTT
>CAYZWN010000111.1:0-14849 GCA_964482185.1 uncultured Roseivirgaceae bacterium | reverse complement strand
CAGACGAAAAATCACCCTGAATTGTCTTTTGCTTCCGCTCCCTGGTCAGGTCGCTATACAATATGTCCGGCAAATTCGCTGCACCGTATCTTTCGTTCAGTGTGACATAACCGTATTTCTGCTCTCGTGCGAGATAATAAGACTCAAAGGAAGGCGTAGCGCTGCCCATCAATACTTTCGCTCCATGCAATCTGGCCAACACCTGTGCCACATCTCTTGCCTGATATCTGGGTGCCGGGTCGTATTGTTTAAATGAAAACTCATGCTCTTCATCAACGATTACAAGACCAAGCTGGTTAAATGGCAAAAATATGGAAGACCGCACGCCAACGATAAGCGAAAACCTGCCGGCCAACAGGCCTTTCCAAACTTCCACCCGCTCGTTATCAGAATACCGGGAATGATACACGCCCATCTGATCTCCAAATACGATTTGCAATCGGGCTACAATCTGGGTGGTAAGCGCAATTTCCGGCAACAAATACAAAACCTGCTGACCCTGATCAATCACTTGCCTGATCAGTTCGATGTACACTTCCGTTTTCCCACTACCGGTTATGCCGTGAAACAATACAGTTTGCTTCTCCTCAAACCGGGCGAGCATATCATTCATGGATTGCTGTTGTGCAGAAGAAAGTTGAACATTGTATTCTTCCTTTTTACCTGAAAGATCGACCCGTGGTACGAGCTGGTGAAAGTTTTCGAATATTTTGTTCTTTACGAGTGTATTTAAAGCTGAGGGAGAAACGCCGTCATCGAGCATGGCTTTTTTTCGAACACCCTGTGTATTCAATCCCTTATCCTGAAATACAGGAACGCGTTTCAGATATGATAATAGCGCATCCTGTTGCGCGGGTCTTTTCTCCAATTCGTTCATTAATTCTTCGAGAAAATCCCCATCTAACCAATGTGCCGCAAGCCGGATCATGGACTCTTTTTTTGGCGTATATCGCTCTTTTACTTCTTCGAAAATCAGGATCGCTTCTTTCCCGATGAGCGATTTTATCACTTTGATGTATGACTTGATCTGAAGAATCTGCGCTGCCTGGCTGTAGGTAATCACTTTGTCGCGCTCCAGCACGTGGAGGATAAGCTTTTCCTGATCTGTGAATTGATCAAAATTATCGGCAAACTCAAAAGTGGGATTTATCTGAATTTTAGATTCACTACTCAATTTCAGGCCGGAAGGAAGCGCTACATTCAACACCTCTCCTTCCGTACACATGTAATAGCCCGCCATCCACCGAAACAATTCAAACTGCTTTTCCAGGACAACCGGATCAATATCAAGAATATCCATGATGTATTTGGCCTGATACACTTCGGGCGGTTTATGATGTAGCCGCGCGATGATGCCCGTGAGTACCTTCCGCTTCCCAAACTGTACGATGACCCTGGAGCCGGTTTTTGCAAATTCCGAAAGTTCAAAAGGTATGCGATAGGTAAAAAGCAGTGTAATGGGAACCGGCAGTAGCACATCGGCAAAAAGTGTGACCTTCTCCCGAAAATCGCTCCCTGTATTTAGTTCGAGTTGTGTCAAAAATATCTATTCTAACTGTGTCAAAACTTCCTCTGCGGAAAAGGCCGGTAATTTACAGCTTTTATTAAAACATACATACGCAGTGGTTTTTTGGTCGATAGCCGTCCGGTGTTCCAGAATCGGCAGATAGGTTTCTCGCTCGCTTCCGGCAATGATCTTATTTGGCATAAATTTTCTAAAAACTTCTCCAGCCACCGAACGGAAGTCTTTACCAATAATGGCGATCTCAGCCAGTGGCTTACACTGTAGCGCGTACAGGACGCCCCAATTGGTCAGGTATTGAACTTCCTTGCGCATAAGCGGAATTACCTTGCCATGCATTGCAGCAGACATGGATAAATATTGCTCGTTTTCCAGCAGATGCCCGAGCCAGAATAAGTTTTGCGCCATCACGGAGTTGGAGGCCGGAATCACATTATCAAAGATTTCTTTTTTACGCGCGATCAACGCCTCGGCATTTTTGTCTGTAAAGAAAAATAGTTCTTCTGCCGGATCATAAAAATGCGCTATGGTATAATCAGTAATTTCAGCCGCGATATTAAGCCATGACTTATCAAATGAGGACTGATACAATGCGATAAATGCTTCAATTGTCATGGCATAATCTTCTAAATAACCGGTGATGGGTTTGCCGGCTGGCGCATAGCTTCGGTATAGCCTTCCATTTGAATATAGCTGTTTCCTGATAAATTCAGCGTTTTTGATCGCCATTTCAAGAAATTGAGATTCGCCGAATGCGTGGTAGGCATCGGCCAGACCTTTGATCATCATGGCATTCCAGCCTGTAAGAATTTTATCATCAAGACCTGGTCGTATTCTCTGAGAGCGTGCGGCAAGCAACTTGTCTTTAGAACGCTTCAGGATTATGGAAAAATCATCTTCCCCGACCAGGTGCTCCCTGCAGAAAGACTTTAAATCTCCATTGGTAAAAAGAATGCTGTTACCATGCTCCCAGTTGCCTTCGGCTGTTGCGTTGAAATAATCTTTAATTATTCCGGCATCATCCCCAAGCACAGCATCCAGCTCACCATTTGTCCATACATAAAACTTTCCTTCTTCCCCTTCGCTGTCTGCATCGAGGGCCGAATAAAAACCGGAATCAGTGCTGGTAAGCTCTCGCCTGACAAACTCCACCGTTTCGTAAACCACCTGTCGATATCGTGCTTCACCGGTTGCCTGAAAGCCGATTGAATATAAACTAACCAATTGCGCATTGTCATAAAGCATCTTTTCGAAATGTGGGGCAAACCATTTGTTATCGACCGAATAACGGGCAAAACCACCACCAACATGATCGTAAATACCGCCCCACGACATTTTATTCAATGTCAATCTCAGGTGCTTTTCTATTTCGTCATCCTTCAGGAAATAATTAGAGGTATAAAGAAATTTCCAGATTGATGGATTGGGAAATTTCGGGGCGCGTTTCAAGCCACCGTTTGCGGAGTCCAGGTGGCTTTTCATGGCATTGACCATCACTGAAAGTCCATCGAGATTTATGGGGTATCCGGCACTTTCCAAGCCGTATTTTTCTGTATCGGTAATGGAGAGGGATTTTGCAAATTCATTGGCAGACTCCTCAATCTTGGGTCTCTGCTCTTTAAATCCTGCAATGATGCTTTTTAAAATATGCATCCATTGTTCCGGCCTGAAATAGGTGCCGCCATAGAACGGCTTCTGATCGGGCATGGTAAAGACATTGAGCGGCCAGCCTCCATTTATGCCCATGGTCTGAATGGCTTCCATATACACCTGGTCCACATCCGGTCGCTCTTCGCGATCCACCTTGATGCAGACGAATCCCTGATTCATCACCGAGGCGATGCTTTCGTTTTCAAATGATTCACGCTCCATGACATGGCACCAGTGACACGCGGAATAGCCAATAGATATAATGATCGGCTTATCTTCATCTCTGGCTTTTTGCAAGGCTTCCTCACCCCATGGATACCAGTCCACCGGATTGTAGGCGTGTTGCTTCAGGTAGGGGCTGGTTTCGTTTATAAGTCTGTTTGGTTTTTTTGATTCATTCATAATAGCCGGGATTTCAACAGGTATATTTCATTTTCAACGTCCACTACATTTGAAAACTCCCTAATCTGTTCAATGGTTTTAATAATAAACTTCCGGTATTCCTGTGATGCCACATGAAATGGTTTATGCGCCATAGCCTTCCTGATTTTTTCCCATTTTTCAATAAAATCCAGTGTCTCGCCATCAAAGTATGTTTGTGCAAACTTCTCCCATATATGATCGATCGCCACCTGGTTGGGGTGCAGCATATCTTCTGCATAGAAGCGGTAATCACGCAGTTCGTCCATCATGATCTCAAAGGCGGGGAAATATTCAACAGCATTGAATGTTTCGCGAATCTTTTCCACGGCAACTCTCAGTACCGACTTGCTTACATTGTTTTGCTCGAATGATTCCTTCTGATGCCTGACCGGGCTAACAGTAAGGAAAAAAAGGACATCTTTATTGATGCTCTTTATTAAATCATAATTCACCTTAAAACTGTGGACAATTTCATCAATTTCCAGCATACGCCTTTTGAAAGATTTTGCCGGAATTTTATGGCAATTCGCCACAATTTCACCGGTATCCATCCGTTCATAGACGATTGCCGTACCGAATGTGTAAATGATCACATCGGTCGTATTGAGTTGTTCACCAAGTTTGTGCATTTTTTCATTGGCGCGATCAAGTAAGTCCTGTTCGTTGATATCTGACAAATCAGAATGGAGGTCATAGTGATGATAAACTCCCTGCTGCTCCACGATACCCATCGAAGCGATGATTTCTCTCAGCACGGCCTGGTTTACCAGTTTGAAGATAGAGATGGGATTAAAGAGCGTTCCGAACGGATTGGAATTGACATGGAATTTGTAATCAGAAAACTTAGAGCCGACATTCTGAGCAAAACATGAGCCTATCGCCAGGATGCGGTTGCTGATATTAATCTGTCTTTCAGGTTTGCTTAGCTTAACTTCTGTATAAAACATAAAGTAAAGATAGCAACTGTTAAGGAATCAAAATATTTACACCAAAAAAGCCCCGCAAATAAATTCACGGGGCTTTCGTTTGATTCTTTGGTATTTCCTATTCGGAAACGACTTCGAATTTCACTTCGTGCTTCACGTCTTTATGTAAATCGAGCACTGCAATATACTCGCCTACTTCTTTTGGCTGAACCGGGAAAGCGATTTGCTTTCTGTCCACCTCATAGCCCTTTTCGGCCAGAAGATCAGAAATTTGCAATGTTGTAACGGCACCGAAAATCTTTCCGGATTCACCAACCTTCGCGCCTACTTTCAAAACAATTTCGCCAATGCCTTCGGCTAACGACATCGCGTCATTTTTGATCTTTTCAGCTTTGTGCGAAGCCTGCTTGATGTTTTCATCAATTTTCTTTCTGTTGGATTTGTTGGCAATGATGGCCAGTCCCTGGGGAATAAGGTAATTCCGGCCATAGCCCGGCTTCACCACGACTGTGTCGTTTTTATAACCCAACCCCTGTATATTTTGCTTAAGTATTACTTCCATTTCGATACAGTTAATTATTTAAACGAATCAGTCACGTATGGGAGAATCGCGAGATGTCTTGCCCGCTTCACTGCATTGGCCACTTTTTTCTGGAACTTAATGCTCGTACCGGTTAATCTCCTCGGGAGTATTTTCCCTTGTTCGTTTACAAACTTGGTCAGAAAATTCGCATCCTTGTAATCGATGTATTTGATTCCGTTCTTTTTGAACCGGCAATACTTCTTTTTTTGCTGGTCCTTATTAATGGGTTCATTTACTAATGTCATTTTGCTGCTTCTGTTTTAGTTTCTTCTTTCTTGTTAAATGCGCCATTGCGCCTTCTTTCGTTGTAATCCACAGCATGCTTGTCAAGAGCTGTAGTTAAAAATCGCATAATCCGTTCATCCCTTCTGTACTCGATCTCCAGCGTATTGATAACTTTAGACTCTGACTTAAACTCAAGTAATACATAGAAACCGGTGGTTTTTTGCTGAATCGGATAGGCCAGTTTTTTCAGGCCCCAGTTTTCCGCACTTACAATTTCCGCACCGTTATCACTAAGCACTTTCTTGAATTTGTCGACAGCATCCTTTACCTGGACATCAGATAAAACGGGATTTAAAATGAATACCGTCTCGTAATCTTTTAAAAACATGTTTATAATAAGTTTAAAATTGGGCTGCAAAGATATGGTTTAATTATAATAAGACCAAAGAATTGGATTGAGAAGATTGAGGGGATTGACGAGAGATTGAATGGAGATTGAATGGAGATTGACGAGAGATTGAATGGAGATTGAATGGAGATTGAGGAATTGCGGGGTGGTTGAGATTTTTGCAAATCATGATTCTCCTTTCTACCCAATGAAGCCTATTTCTATTTCACTCTGAATGACTTGCTACCCATCAGATAACCATCGGTATAAATCTGCATTACATATCGGCCGGGAAGGTATTCGCTGCCTTTATCATACAAAAAACTAATTTCCTGCTGGGTATTATCGAAAAGAATATCCTGCTTGGCTGTGTAGAAAGTTTCTTTGCCTTCCAACACAAATGTGCCGGATCCACGCGCAACATCGAATAATACATTATCATTGTCATCGATGATTCGCATCAGAATCTCCTTTCCCGAAACAGGTGCCACGTCATTTTTGGCTATATTAAATTTCACCTGCAATTTGCTGATTTGCCGGGCCCTGAACTCATCCTCCCAGGATCTGCCTTTATCATTGAGTGCGGCAACTGAAATATTTTCGGCTTCAAGCCTGCTGGCAATCTGAACCTTTTGGGTCAATACTTCCTGGGTTTTCTGGGCCTCGCGCAAGTTTTGATTCAGTTCGTTTCGTTCTGTCTTTAATTCAATATTCTCGACCACTAAATCCTGATTCAGCTTTTTCAACTCCTCAATTTCCACATCTTTCATAACGAGCAACTCGCGGTATCCCTCCACGCGATTTCTCAGATCACGAATCTGCTTGTCAGACCTGGTTCTTGCCTCCAGAAGTCCTTGCTTTTCATTTTCCAGCGAATCCCTGACCACGGTAAGCTCTTCTATATTTCCGCCTAATTCTTCGATCTGGATGATTTTGATATCCATCTCCTTTCCAATGGAATCAAGTTGAGAATAGGCCACCATCAGCCGGGCATTGGTTTGCTTTAAATTGTCTTCCCGAATAAAATTAATGACGAGTGCCGCAACCAACAAAACTGCTAATATCGCCACGACATAAATCAATATCTTGCTGGACTTTTTAGGCTTATTAAGTTCTGGATTTATATTGCCTGCCTGTTCGTTCATCTCTGTTTATATTAGTATTTATATAACGCAAAATTATGCTAAATCCATGCAATATCCATGATTTATTGGTTAAAAGATGATGTTTTACAATGATAAAATATAGTGTTGTTTGGGGATGCCTTGCTTAAAAATCAGTAATCCGAATTTTAAGGATTCAACACTCAGCGGAACCCGTTCATCACGCACAATTTCTTTCCAGGCACGATACATATCCGCAGACCATCTTATATCATCAACAAAAACAATCGCACCCTGAGCAAGCCGGGGAAACAGGACATTGAAATAACGGATTAATGCCCCGCCGGTATGGTTGGCGTCCATCACAACAAAGTCAAAATGATTGAATTTGTCTAAAACACGCTGCAATACCAGATCTATATTGCCTTCATAAAGTTCAATATTCCGCATAGCCAACTCCCGCCAAATGTTCTGTGCCAATTGACACAAAGCCGAATTTCCTTCAATTGTTACTATTTTGCCTTCAGGTAAAGTACGAGACAGATAAGCAGTCGAAATACCAAGTGATGTTCCCAACTCCAGGCATACGCTCTTTTTTGATAAGGCTAATAATTGTGATTTGACCAGACATTCCTTTTGCGAACTGATTCCGTAGCGGGCGGTGGCGGCTACCTTGTTTTTAACTGACTCTTCAAGGACTGACCCGGCGCCAAAGTCACTGCCGCGGACTATTTCACTACTGCTTTGAAGGCGTTTTCTTATTGCCTCAATATCAGTGAATGCTTCACCTGATGTATGAACCTTTTGCCTAATTGTTGTATAAAGGTCATAGATATACGGGGCCTGAAGCGAATGCTCATCAACGACTGTGAGAAAATATTTGATGTAAAGAGGAAGGGTATTGAGCAGTTGAAAAAAACGCAATGATCAGTTGAGTTTGTACGGAACAAACATAGTGAATTCAGGAATTTTCACCTCAAACTTTTTGCTGTCCATTACGCGCTCCATGGTATAAAAGCCATACATTTTGCCTATTCCCGATTTAAGGTTACATCCTGAAACGTAATTATGGACCTGACCTGGTTCGAGCACCGGCTGTTGCCCGACAACACCCTCTCCTTCCACTTCCTTAACCGGCCGGATAGCGTCATGGATATACCAGTGTCTGCTCATGAGCTGAATGGCCTGATCACTCTGATTCTCGATGGTAATTCGGTAGGTAAAAACATAATGGAACTGGGCCGGGCTTGAGTAGGCCGGTTGGTATTCAGTCTCCACACTGATCTTGATTCCCTTGGTTGTAGATGTTACCATAAAGATGATTGAACCCGAAATATAAAAAAATAATTCAATATCAATAATCAAAAAACGGCAATTCAATGAATATGTTTGATCAGGTCAGGCGTTCAAATTGTTTTTATGGAGCAATTAAGTATTATTGTGTGATGACTAAGGGTTGCAGAAGAAAAAAACTTTCTATGCTTTTATTAACCCCAAAACAGAAATAAGATAAACTGAATTGGAATTTTAGCGACCTTAAAATTCAATAACATGGTCATAACTTTATCAAAACTGATGATTATTAAATTAAGCCAAATAACTGTAATTGAACGTAGATTCCGGATATCCCGATGAAAAACATCGGGATTCCGGCATGACGATTTCGTATTTAGTCGATCTGAAGATAAATTACCGATTCACGAGAAAAGCATTAGCGATTATGAACGTAAAAATTGCCGATTCCTGGAAGACCCGGCTCAAGCCGGAATTCGAAAAGGAATATTTCAGAAACCTGGCGGAATTTGTGCGCAGGGAATACAGCGAATTTAAAGTATTCCCAAAAGGGCGTCAAATCTTCAGCGCTTTCGACCATTGCAGCTTTGACGATCTGAAGGTGGTGATTATCGGGCAGGACCCATACCACGGCGACGGGCAGGCAAACGGTTTGTGCTTTTCCGTGAACGATGGTGTGCCCATGCCGCCTTCCCTGACCAATATTTTCAAAGAAATCAAAAATGACCTCGGCAAGGAAGTTCCTCCGACCGGAAACCTGGAGCGATGGGCAAAACAAGGCGTACTGTTGCTCAACGCCACCCTGACAGTTCGGGCCAACAGCCCCGGATCGCACCAGAACAAGGGCTGGGAGAATTTCACCGATGCGGTAATCCGGTCTGTTTCGGAAGAAAAAGAAGGAGTCGTTTTTATGCTCTGGGGCAACTATGCCCAACGCAAGGGATCTGTCATTGATCCTGCAAAGCACAAAGTACTTACTGCAGCCCACCCATCGCCGCTGGCTGCCACCAAAGGATTTTTCGGTTGCCGGCACTTTAGCCAGGCCAATGACTACCTCGTACAAACCGGCCGGGAGCCAATCAACTGGTGAATTCTAAATATTGCTCAGGGCCAATTCAAGCTTTTCCTTCACGACACTTGCGAGGCTCTCAAGTCTTGGATTATCCACCACACTCATAGCTACTGCTGGATCCATAATAGACACTTCGACTTTGCCTTCTTCATTTTCAAGTACTACCACATTGCAAGGCAGCAAAATGCCAATTTTTTCTTCCATGCTCAGCGCTTTATGGGCAAATGGCGGATTGCAGGCCCCTAAAATCTTGTAAGGTCTGCGATCAACATCAAGCTTGTTTTTGAGCGTGGTCTTCATATCGATCTCGGTAAGGATACCAAACCCAACCTCCTTCAGGGCGAAAGAGATTTTATCAACCGCCTCGTCAAACTGGTAATTCGTGGTTTTATTGATGTAGTATTTCATAGGCTTAGAAGTTTACTTTATAAATCAAAGTAAATGACAAATAGTTCTCATTTAATAAAAAATATTAAGTTTTTCATTTCGATGTTGTTTCAATCGCCAAACACCCAACTCCATGGTCTGCTGCAGATTTTTTTTCCCGCAAAGCCGGTAGAGTCGCAAAGGTTCGGAAAAATCATCTAAAATCCAGTAACAAATACCCTTTGCGTCTTGGCGGCTTTATTTAATCTCCGAAAAGGTCACCGCACTCTTCCCTGTCAGCTTCTGATCCCGGTATTTCAGCACAACTCTGGTAATACCTTCCGGCCAGTATCGCATAAGTCCTTTGTCTGTTACCTCATTAAATTCAATAACAGGCTCGAACATCCTCTGGTTGAATTTCATTTCCAGCGCAAAGCCATCTCCTTCCAGGCGCAGTATGCCCGGCGAAACTTTTGACACACGACAATAGGTGATGAAATTGAGACTGGTAGCATTGGTGATTTTTCCAAGTTCAAAGTCATCCGATACCGTAAATTTTTTACCGCGATCCAGCATATAGGTTCGCATCCATTTTCTGACGGAAGCATCCTCAGGATATGCCCCGGCAATATCCGTACTGAAAACCGCCCTCCTGTTATCCGTCATATAGGTGGTATTTTTTGCCGCAAAATCCCTTCCCTGCATCTGATCCACGCCGTTTATCTTTGGAATGTTGTGGTACTGCGACTGAAAGGTCCAGATCTCATAGCGACGGCTGCTGAATGTTTTGGCGGTGTATGTCTCTCTGCCGATATCAATCAGGGCAGGTTTGCCATTAAAATAAAGGACAAATGTGCCGATGTCATTATGATTGTGGCTTTCGGCATTGTGGCCGCCTTTTGCCGCGAAGAAAAAACCGGATGAACTCCCCGCCAGGTCGCGTGCACCGGCAATTTGTGTTTCGGGAAGCCAGAAATCACTGATCAGGGCGTTTTGTCCCGGAGTATTTTTAATTTCATCCAGCAACATCAGTTGAACAATCTGCTCGTCAATTTTTCCAGCGGGCGTCTTTTCACCCCATCCTTGTTTCTGAGCCAAAAAAGCCCCGAATTTCCACATTACCGGATCGTTAATATCTTTTCCGTAACTATACACCATCTGCGGTCTGCTGCCGGTCGTGGCATCCGCATCAGCGAAATTGATGAAATAAGGATAGTCGATATAGGCCTTATAAATGTAACTCCCCATATTTTTTATGATCTGCTCGTCATAAACATTAAACCTGCCGCCAGTGACCATCCGCAACAAATCGAGATTCTGATACAAAGATGCTCCCGCATGACCCCAGTAGGACGGCCCTTCATCACAACCGCCATCTTCGGGATACACATTGACAAAACTATCGAGGGAACGAATGACTTTTTGCACGCCCTGTACTTTTTGCACAGGGTCATTCTCAAGAATCAATATGGCCGTCAGCATATTATGGTTCGTCCAGGGATTCCAGTTGTTCACATTACGGCTTCCGTCGAATCCCATCCACCAGAAATCCTCCCGCTCATAATAGGGCTGTACGACCTTTTTCATCACTTCATCCCTGAGTCTTTCTGCGATCAGGGGGTGCACCTCATCAAAGCGGTCTTTAAACAGATACCATGTCCAGGAAAGGATATTAGCGATTTCCCCGACACCGAGATCGATGATCGGCTCATCCGCGTCCGGCAGTCCGTGTGGCGCTTTCTGAAGTGTAAGATGTGCCGACCAACCCCACCATGTCTGCTCACTGTAATACCAGACACCATTTATAATCTGATCCAGAAATCTTCCCTCTCCTTCCACCAGTTCGGCCATCACCAATCCCATAAGCGCTGCCCTGGGCGCAGCATAGACTTCCTGCTTCCGGTCTCCTGAACGAATGATTTCCAGATAGTCGGTAGCCTTGACGACCGGCCAGTCGTATTCCAGGTATTTTTCTCCTCCGTCTATATATTGCTGACTGATGTTCTGGGGCAATCCCTCCCAAAATTCCCGGCTTTTATAATCCGGAAAACCGAGCCTGGAAAAATCCTGGACAAGCACTGAAGACCAGTCAATTCCTTTTGATTCGTTCTGAAGAATGTTGCGCTCCGTTGCGGAATGACTTTGGTATCCCGACAAAAAGAGGAGTAAAATCAGCAATGTCTGTTTCATAATATTTGGGTTTATGATATTAATTTGAATTCACTATGTCTTTGGTTCTATAAGCACCGTTTTTAACACAATACCATCATTCTGTATGTTGAACCGCGTATTCAAAATTGTATTTTCCTGAGCCGAGATTCAGTTTTACACCTTCCGGTTTTTGAACAGCCTCTTTTTTTATTGTATCGCTCATGTTTAAAATCTCCAGTTTTGCACCGGGTAAAGTCACTGTTGCTTTTGTATTAGCAGGTATTTCAATTTGATAGTTGAAACTCCCGTCAGAAATTTCCCAGTGCGAACTGATCTTACCGTAAACCGATTGGAAGTCTGCCTTTGCATGTGTCAATCCTCCTCCCGGATGTGGTGAAAGAAAGAAATGCTTATAAGCGGGATTTTGCTCATCCATCCTGATCCCGGCGACATAGGTATAAAGCCACTCGCCAATGGCGCCATAGGCATAGTGGTTGAAGCTGTTCATCCCTGTGGTCTGAAAAGTGCCATCCGGTTTCTGACCGTCCCAGCGTTCCCAGATGGTCGTGGCGCCCTGGGTTACAGGATACAGCCACGAAGGATATTCTTTTCTGTTGAGCAGCATAAATGCCAGATCCGCATAACCATGATCAGAAAGCGCTTTGCAAAGCAAGGGCGTGCCTACAAAGCCCGTGGTCAGGTGGCCCATTTTCCGCACATCTTCCGCGAGGTGGGCCGCGGCTTTGGCTATCAGTTCGTCAGGCAGCAAATCAAAAGACAAGGCGAGCACATAGGCCGTTTGCGTGTTGGAAACCAGGCGACCTGCCGGTGTGACATATTCAGAATTAAAAGCATGCCGTATGCGCTCAGAGAGCAACCTGTATTTGGTGGCATCTTCCTCCTTACCAATAATATCAGCGATTTTGCTTAAAAGCAAACTGGAATATCGGTAATAAGCCGTTGCAATCAGGTCTTTATCGGTGGTAGCTCCGGGATAGTCCGACCGGGTAGTGGCATAGGCCAGCCAGTCGCCGTAGTGCCTGTCTCCTGTCCACAGATAGTCGTCCCCTGCTCTGGATGTCATGTAGTCCACCCAGCCTTTCATGCTTGGATACTGCACCTCAAGAATTCTTTTATCACCATAAACAAGGTAATTTGTCCAGGGCACAATGATGGCCGCGTCGCCCCAGGCAGTAGAACCTCCCCTGCCAAATCGATTGTCAGGAACCACATCCGTGACCATACCATTGGGAAGTTGATCTGCTGCCAGATCTTTCATCCACCTGGTGAAAAATGCCGACACATCGAAATTGAATGCAGCCGTCGGACTGAAAACCTGGATGTCGCCTGTCCAGCCCATGCGCTCATCGCGTTGCGGGCAGTCGGTGGGCACATCCAGAAAATTACCTTTCTGGCCCCAAATGATATTTTTCTGTAGTTGATTGATCAAAGGGTCTGAACAGGTAAAAGTGCCCGTCGGTGTCATTTCGGAGTGGATTACTACGCCTGTGATCTGGTCCTGTGATGGATGCTGCAGCCCCTCGATTTGCACAAAGCGAAAGCCATGGAAGGTAAAGGCAGGTTCGTAAATCTCTTCTCCTTCGCCCTTCAGAACATAGGTATCCGTACACTTTGCCGCTCTTAGGTTTTCCATATAAAAATTACCTTCCTTATCCAGCACTTCGGCAAATTTCAATACTACCACATCTCCTTTGCTGCCTTTTACTTTCAGCCGCACCCAGCCGACCATATTCTGGCCCATATCAAATACAATTTCTCCTTTTGGGGTTGTAAACAATTTTTCTGGCCTGATCTCTTCGATTGCCTTGACCGGAACGCCTTGCGGCGCGACAAGAATATCTTTCGGATGACCGGGCAAAGCAACAGGCTGCCAGGCTTCATCCTTAAAACCGGCCGATGCCCATCCCGGCATTTCCAGGTTGGCGTCGTATTTTTCACCATTGTAGATATCCGATTCCAGAATCGGGCCCTTATTGGTAACCTTCCAGTTTTTATCGGTTATGATGGTTTCGGAAGTGCCATCCGTATAATTTATTAGCAACTGAACCAGCAAAGCGAGTTTTTCACCATAACACGGTCGCCCGCTGACGGTCGTAATTGTGCCCCTGTACCAGCCGTCGCCTACGATGGCGCCAATTGCATTGTCAGCACGAAGCATGTTTGTCACATCATAAGTTTGGTATTGCAGTCGGTTATTGTAAGAAGTCCAGCCCGGGGTAAATAGGTCAGTACTAACTTTTTTGCCGTTCAGATGAAGTTCGTAAGTGCCCAGAGAGGTGACATACACCCTTGCCGTGCTTACTTTTTTCCTTACGGAAAATTCCTTTCTGTAGTAGTGCGCCGGTTTTGATCCTTCCATTTCCTGCTCATTTTCCATGGTAATCCAGGAGGCTGACCATGATTGAGGTTCAATAATCCCCATTTCCCAGAAGGCCGGTTCGCTCCAGGCGGTTGCTTTATTCTTGTTGTCCCAGATACGCACCTGCCAGTATGCCCGTTGCATTGATTTTAGCGCCGGGCCACCATATTCCACATTTACCGATTGATCGCTGTTGACTTTCCCAGAATTCCAAAGTAGTTGGCCGGTTCTGGCCAGATTAGCCGGAGTATCTGCCACACGGATTTCGTAGGCCGTTTGTGTGACATTTTGTTCATCGGATAATATCTGCCAGCTTAGCCTGGGTTTCTGTATATCAATGCCGATGGGGTTTTTCAGATATTCACAGGCAAGGTTGGAGACAAGGCTTTTTCCAAAAACCCCGATGGATATCGATGAGCACCATAAAACCAGTAAAACAAAAATCGAATTTTTCATATTCATTGTGGGCATCTTTAAAAACTCAAAATATTTCATTTTCCTCTCCTTTATCCCTTCCGAATGGTATAAAGTTAAGGGATTTTCTGTGACCTCACCACTGGTCATAGTGTCTCGTTAGGATGCATTAGAATGCGCAAGCTAAAATCCTGGTTTTTATTTAATTTAATCCATAGGAATGCTGGACAGGCAGGATTTGTAGATAAAAGGATTGGTTATCGAGCAGTGCCAATGATTAAGAAGGTAATGGTGATTCGGGATTTTTTTTGGATTTAGAGTAACAATACTTCGTTATAATGAGAAGTCTGAGC
>CAYZWN010000110.1:0-14859 GCA_964482185.1 uncultured Roseivirgaceae bacterium | reverse complement strand
ACCAGATTGGCATATCTTCCGCGGCAACCACAACTCCCAAAGCTGTTTTATTGCTCCTTAACTCTAAATACTGCCTCCCATCTTTAGAAATCAGGTCGGTTTTAATGTTTGGTTCGGAAAGTTTTAGTTCTTTGTGTGGAACAAACAAATGGGTGTTTTCAGACAAAATTTCTTCTTCGTGAAAAAGCCTTGCCCTAAGCATAACTTCCTGTCTTTTGGTCTTTTGAAGTAATTCTTTTTTTGATTTTTTCCAGACTTCTTCCGATTTATCCGCCTTGAGTTTTATCTTTTTTTCATCTGAAAAAATCACCTTACCATCCAAATCAACCACCTCTACTAAAAGAACCCCTCTTACTTCCTGATGCCTGTCAGAAATAATCCATGCCCGCATATGCTGATCATGCTCATCGAAAGCAATCAATACATCATTGAATGCACGCCTTGTATAGTAATACAAAGCCTTGGGACGTCCGAAATAATCGATGGCCGACCACGAGGGCGCCGGCCAACAATCATTTAACTGCCACACGAGGCTGCCCATGTTATAAGGTTTGCGGAGCCTGTGTGATTCCATCGCAACTTTTACACCTTCTGCCTGGAGTAGCTGACTCAGGTAAATATAATTTTCAAAATCTTTCGGCTCACCCATATATTGTTGCAGATATTTGGCTATGGTGCGGTTACCGATCGAAGATTTTTGATGCGCCTGCATCACATCGGAATAAATGTCCCAATCCTTTTCGGTCGTAAATGACTTAATGGTTGCGAGATCCGGAAAAGATTGAAATCCATATTCGCTCATAAACCTGCCAATATTATTTCGGTAGGCCTCAAATGGTTCCTGTCCCCACCAAACGCCCCAATAGTGCGCATCACCGGATTTCCAGTCAGCAAAATCGCCTCCGGGCGAAGATGGCGACGATTCCCAATATGGGACATCCTGACTGAATCGATGCACGGCCTCCGGCAAAATGCGTCGGAACAACTGATCATAAGCTTGTACTATAGCCAATGAATCCTCTGCTTTCATCCAAAGCGGTGATTGCCTGCCCTCCTCATTGGCATTACTTTGCCAATTCTGCCATTTCATCAAAATCTCATTGTTTCCGCACCATAGCGCGATGCTGGCATGGTGGCGCAGCCTGTGCACATTTTCCCGGGCTTCCATGCGTACATTTTCCAGAAAAGCGCTGTCACCCGGATACATGGCACATGAGAACATAAAATCCTGCCAGACCAGCAAGCCTTTTTCATCACACAAGTCATAAAACAATTCTTCTTCGTAAATCCCTCCACCCCAAACGCGGATCATATTCATGTTCGCATCGGCTGCAGATTGTAACAGGTGTTCGTAATGATCTTTTGTGACCCGTGGCAGAAAGTTGTCCTGCGGTATGTAATTAGCTCCCTTCATGAAAACCGGCCTTCCATTTACCATAAAATAAAAGCTGGTGCCGTGCTTATCCGGCTCCTGAACGAGTTCAATAGTCCGCAGGCCCACCCTGGTTTCAAAGCGATCCACCTGTTCAGAATTTTTCCATAGCAACACCTCCACCTGGTAAAGCCTCTGGCCGCCCATGCTATTGGGCCACCACAATTCAGGATTATCAATCGAAAACGAAATATTGCTCTGTTGAAAACCATGGCCTAACTCCACTATTGATTTTTTTACAGTTTTACCATCGACAAGCAATTCGAGTTCCCCGGTAAAAGGACGTGTCACTTCAAAATCTATGTTCGCGACCATCTGGGCTTCATGCTCATCAAGCAATCTTTGCTTTACGGTTACAGAATTCATTTTCGCCACATCCCATGCGAGCAGTTCTGCCGGCCTCCAGATGCCTGATGTCACGAAACGGGGCCCCCAGTCCCAGCCAAAGTGATACGGCGCTTTCCTGGAAAAAATGCTCAATTTTTTCTCTGCCTGATCATTGGAACTCACCGGAATGGTGTAATCAAGTGCATCGAACAACGGCCCGGTTTTTTTGATGGGTGAGTGAAAATAGATACTCAATTGATTCTCTCCCCTCCTGATCAGCCCGGCCACATCCACAGTCCAGGATCTGAACATATTGTTTGCTTCAAGCACAAGCGAATCATTAACAAAAACATCCGCGTAGGTATCCAGACCGTGGAATACAAGCAGAATTCTATCTTTGGTAATGATATCCGAACCCACCGAAAAGGATGTTTTGTATTCCCAGTCTTCGCGCTCTATCCACTGCAGGTTTTTTTCATTCTCACCAAAATAGGGATCTTCGATTCTATTGTTGGCAAGCAGGTCTGTATGCACCGTTCCGGGCACCTTTGCTTCGAGCCATGCCTCCTGCCCCACCTGTCGGAATTGCCATGCAGTATTGAGCGACAAAACAATCTCTGAGCCTAATAGTGGGTATGTCTGGATTATAATTAAAAATAACAGTGATGGAATTCTCATGGAGATGTGGTTTCTACGCTGCGAAATTAGTGTTGTTTGGTTAAAAATGAAATTCCGGAGTTCGGGTGTACTCAGTATGGACTTGAAGGCATTCTGTATTCCTCCGGCTAAGCGCTAAGCCAGAAACCTTTTCGCGCTATCTGGCCCAGGAACCATACAGCGGTCTTTTTTTCCAAACCACCGGTAGCGACGTATTGCGATGAAGTCGTAAAGTCGATCAGTAAGCCCTTGGGGAAATACCAACATTACATTTACGATTTTCCAGATGCCCCCAATATCGTTCAAAACTTCTATTATTGCCCTGGATTTTTGATACATTTTTTTTCCCTTTACATAAACAACAGAGTCTGTTTTTATAACCACACCGTTAGCAATGCGCATTTTGGCAAAACCGGATTCGAGCGGAGCGAAATGAATGATTGCTTTTTTATCAATACGTATTAGAAATTGAACCGCGCCACTGCAGAGGTTACACCGGCCATCGAATAAGAGGATATGGTTCGGGCTATCCATTATTGTGAATTATAACAAGACAACTGATGATTTGTTGGAATGCGTTGTTTTCCATCAATGTGATGGTTATTATGATTGAATTTCGTTGCCGGTATGTGAAAACAATTCAAAATGACCTGGCGAGAATCTATCACATTTCTGAGGCGGACCCAAACTCTTTGAGTCATAGGCACAACCTTTATGAACTCATAAAAACATGACCAGGTTAAGCAGTACAGTCAGCACACTGGCTTGAGGGAGGGTACCATTTGAAGGCGTACCTGCAGAATAAGATACTGTATTGGATGTGGCGTCTAAAGAAATGATGTAGCTATTGGATCTGGTATATGCCAGCCTGGCGCTGTATTTTGACCCACTGACCGGCATCTCGAACGATTCACTTCCACTAAATGTGTATGCCAGGTTAAAACCTAACGGGATATTGGTCTTCGGATATAAATTAAGGTCGATCCCTGTGCCCACTTTATTGCTCAATCCGGTGGTTCCGGTTAAATACAAATCGCCGTAATGGAGTCCGCCATTAAAAATCAGGCCCAGTATATCATTGATACCCCATGCGTAGTTTACCTCAAAAATACCGCGTAGTGTATAATAGGTTTTCGATATCTGTGGGGAAGGGACACCGTTAATTATATCGGAAAAATAATTCTCCAGGTCGAGTACAACGCCGGCGCTATTATCCACGCCAAGGTTTGCCGAAAGATAGTGACCATTATTCTCGAAGATGCGTATGCGCCATCCGTTGTGGAAAAAAGAGTACGATTGAATGCCGTTCGCTATTAATCCGATCGGTTCTGAGCCAATCCTGGCGGAATAGCCAAACCTGAAATTATAGGATAACCAGTCCTTGAGTTGAAGATTTAATTTAGCTCCTGTGCTGACATACACAAGATTTCCTAAGGAGAGTTCAATGGTAGTATCACCAACTGCAAATTCGCCGGTGCTCATGGGTGCACTATTCCCATATCCAAAAAATAACTCAAACATACTTTTGGTGAAGGGATTATCCAGGGATTGATTCCCGACAAACCTATGGCTGTTGAGTTGTGGAATGACCCCCTCTTTTGCAAATTCATAATCCTGCCCATACACTGAAATGGCCATGAAAACCAGAAAGGTAAAGCCTGTAAACTTACGCTTATTCATTTTTATTTTTACCTGTAGTACCGATAGCAAAAAACAAACTGGCCCGGAATCCCTGGCTGCGAATTCGGGGTACGGACCCATCATCAATATACTTTTCTTGTGTTAAGGTGTTGAGTCCTTGCATGTAAGATAACTCAATGTCCGCATTTATCCGCTTCGAATTCAGGCCAAAGCCGAATCCGAAAACACCTTGAAATTGCCATACGTTGAAGTTTGGCAGAACATCGTAATTATCATCATATACATCCGCTTCGGCAGACACGATATAGCTGGTCTGAAGCCCTCCGATAGCATAGAAAGACTTGCTTACGTTTACAATGAACAAGGTTGGAAGTTGGACTGCTTTGGTGGTAACTTCAAAAAATAGCAAGCTGTCTGATAAAGGATTGAAGGAACTGGTTTCTTCAGAAGTTACTGCTGTGCCGTTTTGATTGAAACCAGGCCTCAGACTTAAATGGACATCATCAAATAATTTAATGGTAGTTGACAAACCCAATGCATAACCAAACTTATTCGCGTAGGTGAGTTTTCCGGGAATGGTGCCTGAAAACTTTGTTAAATCAGCGCCTGCATACAAACCAATAGATACCTGCGCACAAGAAACAGATGCTATTAGGATGAACAAAAGCCAGATTGCGCCGGCTCTGAGTACATGACGTCTGATATTCATTCCGGGATGCATAATGTCATATTTTATAATTGTGAAATTAACGGAAAATACCTGTTAAGATATAACTCCCTTGCATTTTTATTTAAACAGCCATGCCTGATTCAAAAAATATAATCTGCTATCCAATTTACATATGAATTAATTTAAAGTAATTGTGCTTTGCAATTTTCAGGCAGGTAATTTCCAATAAACGAATTTTCAATATTCAGAAGTATTGCTAACCTTTTGGCATTGAAATCTGAAGATTGATTGCGATCTGGTTTTTGTTTTTTGGCACTTAAAGAAAAAGCTACAAAAATGTGATAGAAAACAAACCGAGTCTCTGATTTAGTTCAGATTTTTTTAAATTAGATGTGCAAAGCATTTATGATTGCAATCATAAGGAAAAAAATACTTTTATCTTTTTTTTGAACCGTAACACCAGCTGAAGCAAAATGAGTGAACAACTATCGAATGCTAATTATGCCGTATGGAAATTTTGTAAATTCTCCACAATGAGAATATATACTGAATGTCTCTCTACATTCATTAAACACTTCAATTTGCCGGGAAGGATGCCATAACCAACAATTATATCAAACTATTAATTTTTTAACCTGAAAATATTTTAAAAATGAAAGGACAACTTAAAATTCATGGCATCCTGATCGTTTTGCTGATGTGCCTGTCGGTGGATGATCTTTTTGCACAATTTACAATAACCGGGGAGATCAGGCCAAGAACCGAACTGAGGAACGGATTCAAACGCCTCAGAGACACCGGTGATCCTGCGGCCTATTTTATTGAGCAGAGATCGCGGATTTATATGGATTTTCAGAAAGAAAAACTTTCGCTGTATGTCGCCCTGCAGGATGTGCGCATGTGGGGCAATACAAACCAGATTTATAAACAAGACCCATCTCTTTTTAATGCTTATGAAGCATGGGCAGGCTATGCATTCAATGACGAATATGCATTCAGAATCGGTCGTCAGGCCCTGGATTATAACAATGCCCGGTTTATGGGTGATCTGGATTGGGCGCAACAGGGCCGAAGCCATGATGCTGTGCTGTTTACCAAAAAAAATACAGAGCGCAATTGCCAGTTGCACCTGGCGCTTGCATTCAACCAGCAAATACTAAATGAGCCGGCCAAGCTGGTAGGTACGGAATATTTCAATGACAACTACAAATCGATGATATTTGGCTGGTGGAACAAAAAGTTTGACGAAGGCGCTATGTCGGTCTTGTTTCACAATGATGGCAGGCAGGTGGTTGCCGACACCAGCATGGCCCACAGGCAAACCTATGCGGTCCTTGGAAATTATAAAATTGGCGGAGTCCTGCTGGATGGTGAGCTTTATTACCAGGGCGGAAGAAACGGAAATGATGTTCAGATCAGCGCTTTGATGGCTACCATCCACGGCACCATCAAAACCGATCTTACACCCATAACCCTGGGTTTTGAATATCTTTCGGGCACAGCGCGAGGCGAACAGAAAGACCTTTCTTTCAATCCGCTGTACGGCACAAACCATAAGTTTTATGGATATATGGACTATTTTTATGTTGGCAATTACCACGGGCAGGCCGGTGGTGGCCGAACCTCAGGGTTGATAGATGTACATCTGAAAACCCAGTTTAAGCTAAATGAAAAATCAAATCTCGCTGCAAACCTGCATTATTTTGCGAGCCCGGTAAAAATATATGAAGGGCAGGGCACATCAGGAGCAACCCTCAACAGCACGCTCGGTACCGAGGTGGATCTGGTATATACGCTGGCTGTTGCAAAGGACATCAAACTCAATGTCGGCTATTCCCAGATGTTCGGTACAGAAACAATGGAGGCGGTAAAAGGCGGGGGTGATCACACTGCATTCAATAACTGGGCATGGGCTATGATTGCATTTAAACCACAATTATTCACAACCAGACAGGAATAAAAATACAACCAATATGGCATTAAAAAAGACACTGGATTATTTAAGACCTCCATCTAACTGGATCATTTTTGTGAATGTATTGATCGCGGTGTTCATAGGCATAGCCGGTTACACAGTTTATGTATCCAACGCGGTATCTTATCTGTCAGATGATCCGCAGACGTGTGTTAATTGCCACGTCATGCGACCTGAATTTGCCACCTGGCAGCACAGCAGTCATAGAGAGGTGGCAGTATGCAACGATTGCCACGTTCCGCACAACAATGTATTCAATAAGTATTACTTCAAAGCCAAGGATGGCCTTCGGCATGCCACCATGTTTACATTACGGATGGAGCCGCAGGTGATAAAAATGCACGAAGCAGGGCAGGCGGTAGTACAGGAAAATTGCAAGGCCTGCCATCAGAAAGTAAACCAGGATGTTGCCGTCCGGAACATCACGCTACAGGATAAAATGCATGACAACGGAAAACTGTGCTGGGATTGCCACAGGGAAGTGCCGCATGGCAGGATAAAAGGACTCAATTCGACTCCACATTCAAAGGTTCCGCTACCGGGAAGTCCCGTGCCGGAATTCATCAGAAATTTAAATACAAACGACAAATAATTTTTTATTATGAACACGATCAGATCATCAGTACAACGGAAACCATGGCTTGGATGGGTTTTATTTACAGCAACCGCCTTAGTGGTCTTTGGCCTCGGTTTGCTAACATCCAGCATCATTGAGCGCCGGACAGAGGCACAGTTTGTGGATCAAAGTAAAGTGGAAATCGAACAGTTTGAGCCAAGGAATGTGGTTTGGGGACAAAATTATCCCAAGCAGTACGAAACCTATATGTCCACCCGCGACACATCGTTCTATAGTAAGTATAACGGCAATGCCCACATCGACCAGCTGGCACAGTTCCCCGATCTTGTAATACTCTGGGCCGGATATGGATTTTCAAAGGATTACAACCAGGCCAAAGGGCATGTCTATGGTGTAACAGATGTTTATAAATCGCTGCGCACCGGTGGCCCCACCGGTCCGGATGATGGCCCCATGCCCGCTACCTGCTGGACATGCAAGAGCCCGGACGTCCCCAGACTGATGAATGATATCGGTGTAAAGGAATTTTATGAGGGTAAATGGGCGCGTCATGGTAGCGAAGTGATAAATCCGATTGGTTGTGCAGATTGCCACAATGAAAAAACGATGGATCTCCAGATTACAAGGCCTGCCCTGATCGAGGCCTTCGAGCGACAAGGCAAAGACATCAACGATGCGACACACCAGGAAATGCGCTCGCTGGTTTGTGCCCAATGTCATGTGGAATACTATTTCAATACAAAAAAACCACACGAGGGCGTGCCCTACCTTACTTTTCCATGGGATAATGGCGTATCTGTTGAGGAGGTTGAAAAATACTACGACAACATCAACTTCAGCGACTGGACACACACACTGAGCAAAGCGCCAATGCTCAAAGCCCAGCATCCGGATTATGAGATTTATCTCACTGGTGTGCATGCCCGAAGAGGCGTTGCCTGCGCTGATTGTCACATGCCTTACAAATCAGAAGGTGGCGTGAAATTCACAGATCACAAAATCCAAAGCCCGCTGAATAACATCGCCAATAGCTGCCAGGTTTGCCACCGCGAGAGCGAGCAGGAACTGACCAACACCGTGTATGCGCATATGGATCGGGTTCTTGAAATTCGCAGTGATCTGGAGCATTTATTGGTAAAAACGCATCTTGAAGCAGAGTTTGCATGGAAACTTGGCGCCACCGAAGAACAGATGAAAAAAGTTCTTATGGATATCCGGCATGCACAATGGCGGTGGGATTATGCAGCCGCCGGTCATGGGAGTGCTTTTCATGCGCCTGTTGAGACGCTTCGAATCATCAGCACAGGTATTACCAAAGCACAGGAAGCAAGACTGAAAATTGCGATGGTCGTATCGGAACTGGGACATAAAGGCCCAATACCCCTGCCAGATGTAAGCACTAAGGCAAAAGCCCAGGCATATATCGGCCTCGACATGGATGTGCTGGTAAAAGAGAAAAAGGCATTCCTCGATAACCTGTTGCCTCAATGGCTCGATGCCGCTAAAAAACGCGAAGATGCCATGCCGCAATACGACCTGAAAGTTAATAAAGTGTCGATGAAATAGTGATGGACAATTATTCATCCTGAATAATTGATCCAGTGCCTAGCATAAAAATGAACCGGGAACTGCATTGGAATCCCGGTTTTTTATTTACCTGAAAATATTTTAGTTCAGGGTCGCATTAAGATCTTCACATTTTTGATTTTTACGGTCAAAAAAAACAATCTTTGCGGGCGCAATAGCTTTTTAAACATGATCTATCTAATAAAAAGGGCATTTTTTATTATCACAGCTCTGGTTATGCTTTCCGAGGTGGGATTAAAAGCCCAGCAAACCGTCAATGATATTTCACCAACTCCCTATTTCGCATATGGCAAGGGCCTGGGCATCATTTCACCTGATAGTCTTTTTATGCTCAATATCAGATTCCGGATACAGAACAGATTGTCAACACTTGGTATGGACGAATGGAGTGTGAGCCAGGTGGAAGCCCGTGTAAGGAGGTTGAGATTGCGGTTCGACGGTTTCGTTTATTCACCACGGCTTACATATGTCATCCAGCTCGGTTTCAGCAGAAGCGATATGGATGATGGATCAGGTAGCGGTGACCCGCAAATCATACGTGATGCGATGATCATTTACGCGGTCAGTGACAGGTTTTCTGTAGGTCTGGGTCAGACCAAACTGCCCGGCAACCGCCAGCGTGTCAACTCATCAGGCGACCTGCAACTCGTAGATCGCTCGATAGTAAACTCTGTTTTTAATATTGACCGCGACTTTGGTGTACAACTCTACTACAACAATTATATTGACAGGTTTTACTATGTGTTTAGGGGGGCAGTATCAACCGGGGAAGGCCGGAATGTTCTTTTATCAGACAATGGACTGGCCTACACAGGCAGGTTGGAATTGCTTCCTTTCGGGCCTTTTACCAATGGCGGAGACTATTTTGAAGGAGATTTGGCGAGAGAGCCAAAACCAAAAATTTCTTTTGGTTTCACCTTTTCTGAAAACCTGAATACAACTAAATCGGGTGGGCAAATCGGGCGTTTTTTATATGAAAGCCGTGATATTGGGACCACCATGCTCGACTTTCTTTTTAAGCACAACGGATGGGCTTTCGCCTCGGAATTTATACACAGAAACACCATTGATCCAGTAACGCAGAACGAATTGGGACTAACAAGTCACGTATTTAAAGGACATGGCGAAAACTATCAGGCCAGCTATCTCTGGAAAAAAAATTATGAACTGACTGCCAGATATTCCCGCGTGATCCCTCACAGTGAAATTCAAACACTGGAGCCGGCACGCATTCAATATACGATAGGTGGAAGCAAATACATCCGGGGCCATCGCCTCAAGATGCAAACCGATTTGTCATACCAGCAAAATGACTGGCTGCAAGGCGACCGGCCGGATTCTTTCGACTGGCTCTGGCGTTTCCAGATAGAAGTGGGGATATAAAAGCCTCAAGTTTCGCAGTTAAATACAAATACATTAACTACCTATATTTCAATTGATTAAAGCCTTGCGTGCTTTGTATTCACCTTTGTGATCCTTGCGGTAAAAAATAAAACCGCAAAAAGGCAAAGAAGACTTTATGTTCGCAAATTGATTGATAGCAAAATGGAATTTTTTTATGGCTTAAAATCATCGCATTGTACATTTTGTACTATGATAAATACTTGAATATCAAGAATGTTAAATAGTTGCGCAACTTGAGTAAAAGCCATACAACATCCTCGCAGGTATTATTGGTGCTTCCGGGCTGCAAAAAATCTTCAGAATAATCAGGATTATACCGTCATTCGGCATTACAATACCCTTTGAACCATCATCCTGTCCGCCTCAGCTTTTGACCTGCTCACACAGTCTTCAATGGATAGTCCGGCAAAATAATTCCCTGAAAGAAATAAATTTTGTCCTGCAAGCAGATCATCAATCTCCTTAATGAGATCGTAATGTCCCAGGCGGAGAGAGGGTACAATGTTTACCTTTTCATTCGTTTTCACAATTCGCTCCGGTTTAATGGAAAGAACCGAACATACCTTGTCAATTTTCTGCCTGTTGTCCAGCAATCCCGGTTTAAAATGAAAAGTAAAACCCCTGTATCGCGCGTCGGGCACCGTATCTCTCGAAACAACCGAGAAGAAATCATCACGCACAGGCACAAGCCCGGCAAAAGGCTTGACATCAATAGATTCCTTTTCCACGACCACACCAAATGACTCAATTTCCTGAAAGGCTATTTTCGAAACTTTGCCTGCAACATCCGGCGCAAAAGAACTGATCAAAGCAGGAACGGCCGGGACAGGCGTGCTGATACATAAATTTTTACTATGAAATTGCCCGGAGATTGTATCAACCAGATAACCTTCCGCATCTTGTTCAATCTTTTCAATGCCCACATCATACCGCACTTCAAGGCCGGATTGCCCGGCAATGGCCGAGGTGATGGAGCCAAGTCCATTTTTCATGGTATAATGTTTCAAAACATCTTTCCTCCTGTCCCGCTTTTTGAACAGCGCATCAGCCGGAAAATCATCTGCATTTTGTGATGGCACGGCACTAAACAAAGCTGAAAATACCTTTTTGAAATTTTTCCGGCCAAGAATGCTTCCATAGTAAGAGGCAACGGTCTCTCCGGTTTTCTTCTTCCCCAATGCCCTGGGAAGTGAACCTATTAGCTCCAGAAAGTTAATTTCAGCCATGAATGATTTAATTTTGCCTTCCTTAATCAATCTGAATGGAACTTTGGCACGCGGAGATATTTCTTGTATTATGCCGCAGTCTTCAATTATGCTGATAAAATTTCCATAAGAATTGTAGCATGTGTGCGCGCCAAGTTCAAGCCAGAATGACGTATTTTCAGCATTTAAATTAGCCGTATGAAATGATCCTCCGGGCATGGAGGACTTTTCCAGAACAAGAACTTTCAGTTTATTTTTTACTGCGTGATGGGCAAAACTCAAACCACTGATGCCCGATCCAACGACTACTACATCATAATGATTCATATCTCTAATAATTAGCCGGGAGGAAATTTAATTTCTCCGGCGAAGATAACGATTGTGTCATCCAGATTCAATGGACGATAATAATTAAGACTCATCACCACGAATCCTTGTAGCTAAACAGTTAGTAACGAACGAGATATGTGACATAAATCACTTAAGCCCAATTAATGCGCTTTTCAGATGATTATTTCGTTAGGGGCCGGTTTTAATGTCTTTTATTTTACAAATTGAACATTTTTAGTAAATAATTTTGCGATTAATTATTTAATGTCATAAAATTGCAATTCGTTTGAAAGTAAAAATCATCAAATGTTCTCAAAGTCGAATCCCGTAAACGAAAAAATCGCCGCTTCCAAAAGATGCGCCTGTTGGCACTGGTGTTGTGCTATGCATATTTATGGGAAAGGCGTATTGGGTTCATTTCATGTTGATAAAAGTTGATGTGAAACCAAAAATTCAGGATATATCCTAAGCCTTTCCCGAACCCCCAGGAAAGGCTTTTTTTATGTTATTAAAAACCAAAGTAACCATGTTAGGCTTCAGAAGTGAATTAGAAAATTTAAACAATCCCGTTGTCGAGAAAGACATCCTCGATCTTGCGGAGAAAATCGCCAGATTCAAGAATCTTCAAATCGATGAAGAGAAGTTTCGGGCCATCCGTTTGGCCAGGGGCGTTTACGGCCAGCGGCAGCCGGGCGTTCAAATGATCCGCATTAAAATTCCTTACGGAAAACTGTCTTTTCGCCAGCTACGTAAAATCGCTGATCTTTCAGACGAATACGCGAGCGGAAAACTACACGCTACCACCAGACAAGATATCCAGATACACTATGTAAGTCTGGACAAAACACCGGAATTGTGGGCCAAGTTGGAGCAGGATAATATCACCCTCCGCGAAGCCTGTGGTAACACGGTGCGCAATGTAACCGCTTCCGACAAGGCCGGTATCGATCCGAATGAGCCTTTTGACGTGAGTCCTTACGCTCAGGCAGTTTTCGAATATTTTCTCCGGAATCCGATTTGTCAGGAAATGGGCAGAAAATTTAAAATTGCTCTTTCTTCCAGTGAGCAGGATTCCGCATTCACATTTATCCATGATGTAGGTGTCATTCCAAAAGTCCGAATTGAGAATGGAAAAGAAATTCGCGGCTTTAAAGTGTACATCGGCGGCGGTCTTGGTGCTCAGCCGTTTCTGGCACAAAAAGCTTATGACTTTCTGGAGGAAGAAAAGCTCATTCCGTTTATCGAAGGTGTGTTACGCGTTTTTGACCGGTATGGCGAAAGGGCAAGACGGCAAAAAGCCCGGTTCAAATTCCTGCTCAATGACCTGGGACTAGAGGAAATTCTCAGATTGATCGAGCAGGAGCAGATGGCTTTGAAATCGTCAACTTACACGGTTGATTATGAATCATTTGACAATACACCGAAACTGCCTGAAAACAGGAACTACAGCAAGGTTCAGGTTGGTGATCCTGAAAAGTTTGAGAAATGGAAACGCACCAACGTTTTTGAGCAAAAGCAAAAAGGATTTTATGGCGCTTATGTAAAATTGCTGCTTGGCGACATGCCGTCGGGTGTGGCAAGAAAATTTGCCGATATCGCTGAGAAATATGCTGCCGATGATATCCGGATTACCATCAACCAGGGATATCTGCTTAAATTTATCCGGGAGGATGCGTTGATACCACTCTTTAATGAACTAAATGAAGCGGGTTTAGCCGAGCCGGGATTCGATACACCAGCCGACATCACTGCCTGCCCGGGTACGGATACCTGTAATTTGGGTATTTCATCCAGTACCGGTTTGGCAAAAGCACTTGAAGAAGTGATTAAAAACGAATATCCGGATCTGATTTACAACAACGATCTGAAAATCAAAATAAGCGGTTGCCCTAATTCATGTGGCCAGCACGGCATGGCCGGAATCGGATTTCATGGTAGTTCGCAAAAACACGGTGAATATGTGGTGCCGGCAGTCCAGATCATGCTTGGCGGCGGTGTAAATGCAGATGGTGAAGGCGTGGTGGCTGAGCGGGTTGTTAAAGTGCCCAGCAAAAAAGCTCCGGATGCCTTGCGCACCTTATTAGACGACTACGATGCAAATGCTCTGGATGGAGAGTATTACAAAGATTACTTCAAACGTCAGGGCAAAATGTATTTTTATAATTTGCTGAAACCCATTGCTGACCTTGGCAAGATTGTTCCATCAGATTATATAGACTGGGGCCAGGAACATAATTTTCAGGTTCTGACCGCGGTAGGCGAATGTGCAGGTGTGATTATTGACCTTGTATCTACCTTGCTCTATGACTCAGAAGAAAAACTGATCTGGGCTGAGGAATCGCTCAGGGATGGACAATTTGCCGATTCTATTTACCACAGCTATAGTGTATTTGTCAACAGCGCCAAGGCCATCCTGCTTGGAGAGGACGTAAAAAACAATACGCATATGGCGGTTATGAACGATTTTGACAGGATTTTCACACAGCGTGGAGATTTTACATTTGAAGAAGGATCATTCAAAGAACACGTTTTGCGGATTAACAGGAATGAGCCTGATGAAGCTTTTGCCAAAGCCTATTTCGAGCAGGCTGCAAGATTTCTACAAAACATAAAAGTGTTGAGGAAGGATAAAATAGCCGAAACTGCATAATGAGAAAAGAATCAATAATTCCCAAATTGACGTTGGTTGGTGCAGGTCCAGGCGATCCGGATCTCATCACCGTTAAAGCCATTAAGGCATTGGCAGATGCGGATGTTGTTTTGTATGATGCGCTGGCGAATGAAAGCATTCTTACCTTTGCACCGGCAAGAGCTAAAAAGATATTTGTTGGAAAACGGGCAGGCATGCACAGCGCCCAGCAGCAGGAAATTAACCGGCTGATTCTAAAATATGCCAAATCCCATGGTCATGTGGTGCGGTTAAAAGGAGGGGACCCGTTTGTTTTTGGTCGCGGCCTTGAGGAAATAGAGTTCGCCGTCGACGACGCCGTCGGGATTACGGGCGATCATGATCGGATGAATGCGTTCGTAACCCGGCAATTTCGCGGGGATCAT
>CAYZWN010000109.1:0-14942 GCA_964482185.1 uncultured Roseivirgaceae bacterium | reverse complement strand
CTGATTATAAAGTTGCCGCTTTAAAAATTACAATTGATGGGAAATTATTGACTGGTCATTTTGGAATCGATGCCATTGGCGTTTCGGATTCAAAAGAACCCATAGCCGTGGAGATTAATATCACTGATGAAATTAATAACGATTTTGTTCCAATAGCGCTCGGCCCAAATATCAACTCAGAGTACAATGAATTGCGACCATTGATTGCCCCTGATGCAAATACATTGTTTTTTAGCAGGCAAAATCATCCGGACAACATAGGAGGCATTGCTGATGACGAAGACATTTGGTTTTCTGTCCGTGATTCGGTATCAGGTGATTGGAAACTCGCCGAGAATATCGGCAGGCCGCTAAATAATAAGGGCCCTAACTTTATCAGCTCTATTTCAGCAGATGGCAATTCGATGCTTCTCTTATTGGGCAATGCATATTACTCAAAAAACAAAATGACACAAGGCGTGTCCATTTCAACGAAAAATCAGGATGGCTCCTGGGCTAAACCAAAAAATCTGGATATCGCCAATGATTACAACTTGTCAGATAAGGCAAACTATTTCCTTGCCATCGATATGGAGACAATTGTGATGTCAATTAAAAGAAAAGACAGCTATGGCGACAGGGACCTGTACGTAATCTTCCTGAAAGAAGACGGATCCTGGACAGAGCCACTTAATCTTGGACCGGCAGTAAATTCAGCAGCAGAAGAAGCTGCGCCTTTTCTCGCCAAGGACGGTAAAACCTTATTTTTCTCATCTAAAGGCTTTAGCGGTTATGGAAATTATGACATTTATTTATCAAGAAGACTGGATGATACCTGGCAAAACTGGTCTGAACCTGAAAATTTAGGCGCGGGTTTTAATTCCAGAGAAGATGATATCTTTTTCAATTTCACTGAAAACGATGATTACGCTTATTTCTCAAGAGGAAGCAGTGATAATACAGATATTTACAAAGTAAAACTGCCATATTACCAGAAACCGGAAATGCTGGCCTCCATGCTTGGCGGAAAATATGTAAATCCCAATGTGATTATTCTGGTGAAGGGCAAAACATTCGATGCTTCAACACTCAGGCCAATCGAGTCGTCTATAGAATTCATCAGAATACAGGATGATTCCAGGATTGAATTGGTGGCCTCCGATTCAATCAGCGGGTATTCACTCACACTACCGCAAGGATTCAAATATCAGATTATTGCAAAATCCGATAATTACTATAATGCTGTGGATACAATCGATCTTTCCGCAATCACCAAAAGTGTGGAAATCACCAAAGATATTTATCTCGACCCGATCATCAAGAACCAGCCGATTGTACTTAATAATGTATATTTTGATTTTGATCGTGACGTGATCAGGCCCGAGTCATTTCCGGAACTTGATAAATTGTCTGAAATGCTGCTCGACAACCCGAATCTGCATATGACCATTGATGGTCATACCTGCTCCATTGGTTCAGACGAATACAACCTCGATCTCTCCTACAGGCGTGCCGGGTCTATTGTAAATTATTTTCTGGCAAAGGGTGTGCTCGCTACAAATCTGGAGTATAATGGATATGGTGAGTCACGACCGAAAATGCCTAATATAACTGAGGCTTACAGAGAATTGAATCGTCGTGTGGAATTTGAGCTGAAGGAGTTACAGGAACATAATCCTTAAGTTACACTTTTACTTCATATTTTTTTGGCGCATATAAAAACCCAAACGCCTCAGCTCCTTCTTTTGTGTGCGTTTTGTGGTGCGCATAGTGGGCATTAATAATTCTCTTCATATATGGAGACTTAGCCTTGAATTTTATTTTTATTCTTCTGTGCACTATTATGTCATGGAAAACAGAATAAAATATCCCATAGGCAAGTACCCCGAATCCAAAATAACGGAGTATGTGAAGAGACTCAATTTCATAACCAAGGACAATTAGCAGAATGGAGGGAATGCTGAATACAACGGCAAAAAGATCATTCTTCTCAAACAGATGATTGTGAACCTTATGATGCGAACGGTGCCAACTCCACAGCACACCATGCATAATATATTTATGCGTAAACCACGCCACACCTTCCATAAACAGGAATGTTAGCAACACGATAAGAATGTTGATGATCATGACAAATGATTAATTTAATTACAGTATGAATTTAGTAGAATTATCCCTGAATGTCCATGAAGTAACGTCAGAACTTTAATTAGGCCTTAACAGTATTCAGGTTGTGATTGATTATCCGGAATTTGAGATATGTTTTAATCAATAATATGATTTTCTGGGCATCTGGTACGCGTATCCTTTCTGTAAGTATCTTTGATACCGGGCAGAGTTTTATTTTGGCAAAAAGCTTTTGATAATAGACATAAGCCAGATACACCCCAATGCTGGCGCCTTTTGGCAATTTCATAATTCCTTTTAAAGCTTCGTCAAAGTCAGCTTTAATATCATGCTCAATCATAAGCTTTGTCTCCGCAGTGAAATTACTGAAATCCAAACCCGGAAAATAAATGCGTCCGCGCTCTTTGTAATCACTTTTAATATCCCGGAGAAAGTTTACTTTTTGAAAAGCCGCTCCTAATTTTTTCGCAGGAATCTCCAATTCGCGATACGCTGCGTTATCTCCCTCACAAAATACCTGAAGGCACATAAGGCCTACCACTTCTGCCGAGCCATAAATATACTGGTTGTAAGCCCTTTCATCGTAAGTCATATCTTTTAGATCCATCTCCATGCTTTCAAAAAATGCATCGATCAGGTCATGATTGATTTTGTATTCATTTACCACCAGCTGGAATGCATTTAAAACAGGGTTAAGGCTGATTTTTTCGCTGATGGCATTATAGGTCTCTTTCTTGAAATCTGCCAGTAATGCTGCTTTATCATGGTCATGGAACGTATCTACGATTTCATCGGCGAAACGTACAAAGCCGTAAATGCCATAAATAGGGTTATGAAATTTTTTTGCCAATACTCTGATACCCAGACTAAATGATGTGCTGTAGTTCACAGTAATAATCCTGCTGCACTGAAAAGCTGTTTTGTCAAAAATGTTCATCATCTGCGATCTATTTAAGAAAGTCTTTCGATACTTCATTTGCTACAACCTCCCCGGAAATAAGAGAAGGCGGAACACCCGGACCGGGCACAGTCAATTGACCGGTATAATACAGATTTTTAACTTTTTTACTTTTGAGAGATGGTTTGAGAATGGCCGTTTGTCTGAGGGTATTGGCCAATCCGTAAGCATTTCCCTTAAATGAATTGTAATCCTTCATAAAATCTTTTACGGCGTAGCTTTTTTTATAATCAATACCTGGTCTGATGTCGTGCCCTAAATATTTCCCGATCCTATCGAATACAATATCAAAATATTTCTCCCTGATTGCTTCGTTATCTTCTATTCCTGCGGCAATGGGAATGAGCACTACCATATTTTCGTGCCCGTCAGGAGCAACCCCCGGGTCTGTCTTGGAGGAGATATTCAGGTAAAACAATGGATTTTCGGGCCAAATTTTGGTCGTGTAGATGGCCTCTGCATGGGGCGCAAAGGGTTCGTCAAAAAAAAGCATGTGATGTTTCAAGCCCTCAATCTTTCGGTCGAAACCAATATAAAACAATAATGATGAGGGGGCAAGCATTCTGGAATCCCAGTACTTTTCACTGTAACTCCTTAGCTCTTTTCTCAACAATTTCGATTCAACATGATGATAATCGGCACCGGCCACAATAACATCTGCCCGGTATTTTCCCATTTCAGTAACCACATAGGTTATGGTATTTTTATCGTATTCAAATCCGGTTACGGAGTCTCCCAGCACGAGGTGTACGCCCTGCTCTTGTGCAAGGGTCACCATGCCGTCAACCACGGCTTTCATACCTCCCTGTGGATACCATGTGCCGAGCTTTATGTCTGCATAATTCATTAATGAATACAATGCAGGTGTGTTTTTGGCCAGTGCGCCAAGGAAGAGAATTGGAAACTCCATTAACTGTTGGAGTCTCTTTGATTTAAAATACTTTTCGATGTGCGCCTGGAACGACTTAAATACGTCCATCCGGATCACATCGATGAGTAATTTCAGATTCAAAAATTCGGTTATTGAACGGCTGGGTTTGTAAACAAGATTGTTTATACCAACCTGGTATTTGTAGGCTGCCTCATTCAAAAATTTATCGAGCTTAACTGAACTACCAGATTCTATCTGTTCGAATTCTTCCCTTAATGCATCATAACTGGCCGGCACATCCAGATAATCGTCTTTACCAAAAACAACAGTATATGATGGATCTAATCTGCTGAGCTGATAATAATCTTCTGTTTTTTTGCCGAATTGGCCGAAATACCTGTCGAAAACGTCAGGCATCCAATACCAGCTTGGCCCCATATCGAATTTGTAACCCTGTGCTGACAACTGCCTTGCCCTGCCTCCCGGCTGACTATTCTTTTCAATGATGGTGACCTGAAACCCGGCTTTGGATAGGAATGTAGCCGCTGACAGTCCGGCAAAACCCGAACCGATCACGATTGCTTGCTTGGATGACATTTGCTGTTAGCGGGTAGCGTAGTTTTTCAACTGGTCTTTCAATTCTTTCCTCGCAATGTGTATTCTGTTCTTTACTGTTCCTATCGGAATATCAAGTTTATTGGCAATTTCGTGATATTTAAAGCCTCTGAAATGCATGAGGAAAGGAACCTTGTAAGCATCGTCCAGCTTCTCTATGGCACGGTTGATATCTTTCATGGCAAATTTGCCATATGCAGAATTTTCGATGGTCTGTGAAGACGAATTCAGGTAGTGAAGATTGTCTGTTGTATCAATGAAAGTATTTTTCCTCACCATCCTTTGGTAGTTGGTAATGAAGGTGTTTTTCATGATGGTATACATCCATGCTTTGAGGTTGGTACCTTCAGTATATTTTTCTCTGTTGGTAAATGCCTTAACAATGGTTTCCTGAAGAAGGTCATTTGCATCTTCAATATCCTTTGTAAGACGGAGCGCAAATGGTCTGAGTGATCCTGAAAGTCTGTCGATCGTGTAACCGAATTCTAATGCTGTCATGTTTGTTTAGTTTAATTTGTTTAACCTATGTGACTACAATGTTAAACGTTTTTTTTGGATTTTGTTTACCTTTTATGATTTATTTTTAAACAAAATTTTAAATTGCCCTGAATCCCCCAGTTAAAATTACTTTAGCAGATCGCTACAAATCAAACGAAATCGCCCTTTTCAGCTTAATAGACCGCTATTCGAAAACTTTTTGGAAAGCAAACAAAATGTCAACTGCCAACCAATAGTTTTTGGGTTTAACATTTCTAACGTGATATTTAACAATTTAGCTTCAATCTAAATAAAGAATTCCAATTTCTTTGTGTGCAAAGTCACACGTAAGACATAAAAGTGAAAAAAAATACCCGCAGGCATGTCGGCTGCGGGGACTGGATATTTGATTCGAAAGTTGTTATGCGGTGAGTAATATATTAATTGAACTCCAGATGTTGGATTAGGTCCTGTATTTTATTTAATAGCACTACATTTTCCGGCATATCAATGTCCTGACCTATTACCTGGTTACCTGTAACTAAGACATGGGCGTTTTTAAATGATTCAGAAATATTGTAAACGTATGCCTGTACCTCCGAAGGCTGCGGGAATGTGGTCATGACTGTTAGCAAATAATCAGGGTTGTGGTCTTTATAAATATTAACCAAATCCTCAAGCGGCACATTCTGACCGAGGTAAATCACCTTATTATTTCTTGATTTGATTAAATAAGAAGAAAATAAAAGACTGATTTCGTGTAACTCATTTTCCGGCAGGTAAAGCAGGTATTTTTTATTATAATTTGACGTACTGGTAACCTGTCCGTCTATGGCGACAATGAGCTTTTGTCTGATGAGATTTGAAATAAAATGCTCCTGCGATGGTGAAATCGAACCTGTCTGCCAAAGTATCCCGATTTTCTGAAAAAATGGATAGATCAGATTCATCATTGTTCGTTCGAACCCTATCTGAAGTATATTAGTACTCAGAATCTTTTCAAATCGCTCTTCGTCGAACTCGAGCATGGCCAGAGTGAGTCCTTGTATCTGCTCTGGAAAACCAAGCTTTTTTTCCATCAACTTCATGACCTCAAGCTGAAGCTCATGGTTATCCATATTGCAAATACGGGAGATTTTGTGCCCATTGTCCTTCAGCAAAGCGACATTCAATACAAGCTTAAGATCATGATCGTCATAATACCGAATGTTGGTGTCAGTCCGCTTGGGCTTTATAAAATTATATCTTTGCTCCCAGATCCTGAGCGTGTGGGCTTTAATTCCTGAGAGTTGTTCAATATCTTTGATCGAATAGTAAGACACGGCTTTATAGTTTTATCTAAAAATCGATAAATTACTATAATTGTTTAACTTTTATTGAAATATATTTCACAACTCGTAAGAATTGATTGATAGAAAATTCTAACGCTCTGACTATTAATGCATTATCTTTTCACATACTTTTCATGAAATAGCATCACTGCGGGGCTTAGTTGCTGATAGATCGTTTTGCTTCCCGATAACTCAGAGACGAAATCGGCTGTTTGTCCAGGAAATCCAATACCTCCTTTGGCTTCACTCTTGCATATTGCCTCAATGACCAGCCTATTGCCTTCCTTATGAAAAACTCTCTGGATTCTGCCAATTGAGTAACAAAAGATTTGAGCAGTTCAAAATCTGTCCGTTCTTTATACATTAATTGAAACAGCAGGCAGGTGCGCTGCAGCCAGATGTTTCCTGAACGCATCCAGGCATCCGTGCGAGACTGAATCTCCTCCGGATACTTAACAAAAAGATCGCCTACGTGCCAGGCCGCAAGACCATCAACAGTATCCCACCAGGATTTTGCGAGAATTAATTTTTCATAGAGATCAAACCATTCCCGAGGCGCATTTCCTGAATACTTACGCAATAGCTCACATGCAAAATATTGTAACTCCCTTTGGGGCTGAAGCCATAGTTCCAGCGCTATTTCCGGTGCATCGGTAATATTGGGTAGTCTGCTTTTTCCCAAAAATGGCTTCGTTATATCTCTCCTGATCGGTGCTTTGATCCCGTAAAAATCAAATTTGTTTTTCATGTATTTGCTCATAGCAACTGCCTGATCAGGATCGGCATGCTGTATAAAAATATCAATGATCTCGCGGGTGTATAAAGATGACATGGCAGTTTAAAAATGTACATTCAAAGATATCCAAAAACTTCTTCCGATTGCATCGATGCCGGATCCATGAACTCTGTATGCTTCGTTAAAAATATTCTGTAAACTGGCCTGCAAGGCAATTTGACGCCACCTGTATCCGGCATAAAAGTTCATCACAAACCAGCCCGGCGTACCTCCGTCCTGAATTCTGGAGTCGGAAATATCTCCGGGAGCAAGACGATCCTGCTCACCTGCAAATATACCTTCCGCCCATAAACTAACTCCTGAGTCAAAATCACTTCGCAGGCCAAATCTTCCAAATACCGGTGGGATACGCCTCAATGGTACGTCATCGCTGGTATTCTGACCGTAGGTATATGACATGCTGGCAAACACACCTATTACCTTGCTCATTTTTATCTCCGTCTCCAATTCACCACCATATAAAATGGCCTCCTTCACATTTTTGCGCTGATAAACTTTGTAACCATCAAGCGAATCTGCGCCCTGATATTGCACAGGAACATTTGCAATGAGGTCGTGCAGATTTTGATGAAAAAAATGAATCGCCCCGGATACCCTGTCATTTTTGAATTTATACCCAATCTCCTTATTAAAGGAAGTCTCTGGTTTTAAGTCATAAGATGGTATTTCAAAACGAAAGTCAGCAATGCCAAAGCTCGACACATCGTTGATGTTTGGCGCCCTGAAAGCGCTGTTGATATTGACGGTAAGATGGTGCTGCTTATTTAATTTGTAAACTATCCCCGCATTGCCAACCAGTGCGTCTGGCGTAATGGTTATTTTACCAAACACCTCATCAGGCACCTCCATCCTGATCAGGTTATACCGCAGGCCGCCGGACAGCACTAATTTCTTTGATTCGTATTGATGCAGCGAATACACGGCAAAATTATCATATTTCGATCCGTCCGGATAAAGTCCGCGGAGGCTTGTTTGTTCACCTGTGCCGGTATTTGTTGAAATGGTGCCGCTGCCTACATTATCATGGTAATATTCCAGTCCTGTCGTGGCATGCCATCTTTCGCTGATTGATGACAAAATATCAATATTTGCCCCATAAGTATGTACATTGTCGGTTTCTTTAAGCAATATGTCTGATCCGGTTTTTTGCTTTTCGCGAACCTCCAGAGAATTCTGAAAAGAAACGGTGTATTTGATCTCCGTCAGCCATTTACTTCGATATCTTGAGGTGAGCCGTGCGTAAGCCATATCCCGCTTTTGCGGATCAAAGTGATACCGCTCATATTCGCCGGAAACTATACGGTATTGAAGTGGCACATCGCTTTGCTTCAGGTGCTGGTAGGCACCGGTGAGCTGATGATTGTCGGCCAGTTTATAAATCATCTTTAAATCAACGCCATACTCATCAAAAGCCGTTGGAATGAGCTTGCCCAGATCTCCCCCTGCGGTAATATCCCCAAAACTGCGATAGCTAAAGCCTCCTGCAATAGCATAGTTTTCAGCAGCAAAGTTCACCTCACCCCGCCCTGACCATTCCATATCATCCGACCAGTATTTGCCATACATATTTCCTGAAATCCTGGGTCCATCTTCGGAGAATTCAGGATTGCTGGATAAAATATGAATGGTTCCTCCAATCGCGTCAGATCCGTACTGTACGGAGCCCCCTCCTCTCAGAACCTCCACAGCCGAAATGGTTCCCGGGTCAATGGTATTCAG
This sequence comes from uncultured Roseivirgaceae bacterium, assembly GCA_964482185.1. GTDB lineage: Bacteria > Bacteroidota > Bacteroidia > Cytophagales > Cyclobacteriaceae > JAAUQL01. The sequence continues at coordinate 6,069 of CAYZWN010000109.1, read as the reverse complement.
ATATTGATTTGGCCCGGAGCGATAGGTAGAATTATTCATTCTGATGCCATCGACAAGCAATAAAGTCTGATAGCCCGTCAGTCCTCTGATAAAAGGTGAGCCAGCTCCATGGTTGGTGCGTTGCATCCAGACAGCCGGCACATAAGAAAGAGCGTGAGGCGCTGACATTGGTGACAGGAAGTTTAATTGCGCTTTACCCAGATAACCAACTGATTCCGGCCTTTCAAAACTACTCGTACCGGTGCGCTGGGCACTGATGATGATGGCATGATTGATCTGAATGGTTTGCAGGGAGTCACCACTATCAGAATAAGAAAATACAACTGCTGAATTCAGTAAGAAAAAAAAGAAAAAAAGTGAGGCGAGTCGCATGATGACTGATTTTAGCTATCCCAAAAATATTGAACATGGATAAAATTACCATTACCCTGGTTTTAATTAATATAAAAGAAATTGAAAGGGCCGGGAAATTTGACAACTTTTAAATATTTTTTTGATAACAAATTTTAAAATGCCAAATCGCGACGGAGAAGCTGATCTCGGGGTGAGTCTCCCTCCTGTTCTTGGCTCTTGCTGCAGCATGATCTTTACAACATTCGGTCCCAAAGCAAAAAAACAGGCTCAAATCTTGCTTATAATTGATTTTTAATTAACTTTGCATTTCAAAGTACTTTTATAATGAAGAAAACAAAAAATTACCTGGAGGACATCACGCAGATACGTACGATAATGGAACGGTCGTCGAGCTTCATATCACTAAGCGGTTTGTCTGGCATTCTGGCCGGAATCTATGCCCTGGCAGGTGCATACATTGCTTACCGGATTGTTTACATCGAAAAATCAGCGCTCAAAGCCAGGGAGTATTATGTAAACGAAACAGATATCATCATCAAATTAGGCATTGTGGCACTCGTGGTTCTTGTTCTTGCTATAACGACCGGACTAATACTCACGGCCAGAAAAAGCGGCAAATCATCCTTTAGCTTTTCTGACGAAGGTTTGAGAAATCTCCTCGGAAACCTGTTGATCCCGCTGGTGACAGGAGGTATTTTCATCCTCATCCTGGTAAACAGGGGATTTTACAGCATTGTGGCCCCATCATTTCTTATTTTTTACGGCCTGGCTCTTGTTAATGGAAGCAAATATACCCTAAGAGACATCAAGTACCTGGGAATCATAGAAATCGCCATCGGGCTTGTTTGTGCCCTCCTCCCGGGCTACGGCCTGCTTTTCTGGGCATTTGGCTTCGGTGTGATGCACATACTCTATGGTACAATCATGTATTTTAAATACGAACGGTGAAAGGACTGATTACAGATCTGAACAAAGCCTTCGACAACAAGGTGCGACTGGGGATTATGTCGGTTCTGCTAACTAATAATGAATCTGACTTCAATAAGTTGAAATCTATCCTTGAAGTGACCGATGGCAACCTGGCCAGCCATATAAAATCGCTGGAAAAAGAAAACTATATCGAGGTGTCGAAGCAGTTTATTGGACGAAAGCCCAATACAACCTATACTGTGACCAGGGCGGGCAAGCTGGCTTTCAAGAAACATTTGAACGCCCTGGAAGCGCTTATTTCAAATCAAAATAAATAATTTTTTTTACTTAATGACTTTGTATTTCAAAGTTCTTTTAAACATTTATAAACATGGAAACACAAAACAAAAACATCCTGGACAAAATTAATGAACGCATTAGCCAGTCCATTACATTTAAGCTGATCTCCATTGGTCTGCTGATTTTATTGCTGCTTATTCCAAAATCCATGATCAACGACCTGATTCTGGAGCGTGAAAGCCGTATGCGCCATACCGTTCACGAGGTAACAGATAAATGGTCTCGCAGCCAGATTGTCTCTGGTCCATCGCTGGTCATTCCATACAAAAAGCACATTGAGTCCACAGAAAACATCCCGGCAAAAACAATCATCAAATATGCTACATTCCTCCCCGAAGCGCTCAATATTAACTCGGAAGTACAGCCGGAAGAACGGTACAGGGGCATTTTTAAAGTGATTGTATATAAATCGCAATTATCGCTGACAGGGCAATTCCCAAAACCTGACTTCTCAGCCTGGGATATTGCCGATGAAGATATTCTATGGTCAAAAGCCATCCTCAACATCGGCATCAGCGATCTGAGGGGTATTGAAGAAGAGGTTTCCTTAAAGCACGGTAATGAAAAGCTGGCATTTCTTCCGGGAGTTTCAGAACATGCACTTGCGGGTTCCGGTATTCATCTTCCATTAGAAGGAGCTATCAGTCAATTCCATGAAAATCCATTCCAAATCGACATTTCTTTGAAAGGCAGTGAGCGATTGTATTTTGTGCCGCTCGGAAAGGAAACGGAGATACATATGACTTCAGGCTGGAAAGATCCCAGTTTTATCGGATCATTTTTGCCCAAACACGACATCGGTCCGGAGGGCTTTGAAGCTTCCTGGAAAGTACTGCATTTCAACCGAAATTATCCACAAAGCTGGAATGATCAGAATTATTTTATCAGTGAAGACGACTACCGCGAAGAAATCATGGATGTTTACAATACCACTCCTGCTGCCTTGTCATCAAAGAAAAATGATATCGGAGCTTCAAAATTTGGTGTAAACCTGCTCATCACTACCGACCATTATCAGAAATCGCTGCGGTCTTCAAAATACAGCATCCTGATCATCGCGCTTTCATTCCTGATGTTTTTCCTGATCGAGGTGGCTCAAAAGTTGCGCATTCATGCTTTCCAGTATATCCTGATCGGTCTGGCACTGATGATATTTTATACCTTACTCCTTTCGATTTCAGAGCACATTGGTTTCAATCTTGCCTACTGGATTTCATGCGTTGCCGTCGTAGGATTAATTACCTTTTATACCAGTGCAGTGCTGTCGAACAGAAAAATGGCCTATCTGCTGGGAGGATCGCTGGGCGCTATTTACACATTTCTGTTTATCATCATTCAGATCGAAACCTATGCGCTGCTTTTGGGAAGTATCGGATTGTTCTTCATCCTGGCATTAACAATGTATTACACAAGGAAAATAAGCTGGTATAGATCGGGAACGCGTTAAGAGCAGCCCTCCCTCTCCCTGCTACCGGCTAGCCCGAAAGTAAGGGAATCTGCATGCGATTTCAATGGCGTATGAAATTGAGAAACCTTTACCTTTTCCCCCCTGCCTCGACTACAGGCGGACGGAGCAGGCCCGGGGATATGGCTTTTAATTCTTGTCTTAGTATAATGGCCGGATTACCACTGATTATTCAATTATAAATTTTAAGCCTTATTTAGAATCTTTTTAAATAACATGATTTTGATCATGTTTTTGAAACCATCCCCAAATTATATTTGATCTGAAATGATCCCATTCTATAAAATATCTCAAAAACTTATTGCAATCTCCCTGATTGTAATTGTGGGAATTCATTCACTTAACAGCCTGATTTACACACACAGCCACAAACTGGATGACGGCACTGTCATAACACACGCGCATCCGTTTTCAAAATCATCTGATACTGATCCATATAAATCGCATGAGCATTCATCGGAAGAACTGACATTTCTTGCCAACCTGATCTATTTCATTCCTTCCCTGATTCTGACAATGGTGAGCATATCATTGATTGCTGGGCAAAACTTTTATACCCGGGTAAGGAATATTATTTGCAAATTATCCTTTCATTCTCCGCCTCTCAGAGCGCCTCCCTGCCTTTTCTGATTTATTGCATTGAGCATGAATCCGGTCGTACAAACCGGGTTCCCAACTCCAAATTCACCTTTTCACAGTTTCAAAAAGCAAAGTGATGCGTCAAATAATATTACTATTTGTATTTCATCTAATATCCACGCTTGTTGCGGCGCAATATACCTCATCAACAAAAATTTCTGGCGAAGTGACCAGCAACGGAACCCGGCTGCCTTATATAAATGTCTATGTCAAGGGCACAACCATTGGGACGACAACTGATAAAGAAGGAAAATTTGTCCTGAACCAGATACCGGAAGGCCAGATGGTTTTGGTGGCACAGGGCGTTGGTTTCAAATCAAAGTCAGCCACCGTGGATGGCAAAATCAATGAGCCGGTAGAAATCACTTTTGATCTGGAAGAAGATATACTTAACCTTGATGGAGTGGTGGTGACAGCTGATAGAAATACCACCTCCAGAACGGAAGCGCCCGCAATTGTTAATGTTCTGACTCCAAAACTTTTCCAGGAAACTCAGGCGATCAGTTTAGGTGATGCGCTTGATTTTGCACCCGGCCTCCGGGTGGAAAACAATTGTCAGAACTGTGGATTCACGCAACTAAGAATCAATGGCCTCGAAGGCCCCTACTCTCAGATTCTGATGAACAGCAGGCCGGTATTCAGTGGACTGGCGGGTGTATATGGATTGGAGCTTATTCCCGCTAACATGATTCAGCGCGTAGAGGTGATGAGGGGTGGCGGATCGGCGTTATTCGGTGGAAATGCCATTGCCGGAACAGTGAATATTATTACCCAGGACCCAACTGGCAACGGGTTTATGATCGATGCCAGGTCAGGCATTATCGGAGCGGGCAGAGGAGAAAATATTACTCCAGCACATGACAACGTGGTGACGATGAATGGATCGATCGTCACAGAAGACCGGAAAGCCGGCATGTATTTTTATGGATTATCCAGAAAAAGAGACCCCTTTGACGAAAATGGAGATGATTTTTCAGAAATGGTAAAAATCAACAACCTCACGCTTGGAATGAGCGGTTTTTATAAACCATCACCTGCGACAAAAGTAATGGTTGATTTCTACACAATCCGGGACGAACGAAGAGGGGGAAATAGCTTTGACCAGATGCCGCATGAATCCGACATAAGCGAAATGGTTGACCATACCATCACGGGAGGCACCCTGAGTTTTGACGTTTTCACCAATCGCCAAAAAATGAATAAACTCACAATCTATGCCGCTGGCCAGCAAGTTGACCGCTTCAGCTATTATGGCGCCATGCAAGACCCGAACGCCTATGGGAATACCAGCGATTTTACCAATTCGGTTGGCAGCCAGTACAACTGGACCATTGGTAAGGCATCATCGTTTACCGCCGGAATTGAAAACAACCACAACAACCTGGAAGATACGAAACTCGGTGCCGACGGAGATGAAAACAGGGTCATCACAAATCAGTATGTCAATACGCTTGGATCATTTATTCAGTATGATTTAAAATACGAAAAGTCAAAGTTATCATTTGGACTGAGGTACGATAACTATCTGGTCCGGGATAAGGACAATGATTCCGAAAACAAATTAGCTGATGTAAGAGGCAATGTTTTAGCTCCGCGGGCAACTTACTTACTGAATATTTTGCCAACAATCCAGTATCGGCTCAGCTACGCCAAAGGTTACAGGGCTCCTCAGATCTTTGATGAAGACCTGCATATCGAATCTTCAGGTTCAAGACAGGTCTTACACACCAACGCACCTGATCTTAAACAGGAGACTTCACACAGCATATCTTCATCGTTTAATTTCATCAATAATATATCTTCAGTCATGACAGAGTTCCTGGTTGAGGGTTTCTACACAAGGCTGATCGATCCATTTGCCTACGAATATGAGCAACTTGACTCAGGCACAACATACGTTTCGATCAGGAAAAACTCGGAAGACGGGGCCTATGTAGCCGGCGTTAACCTGGAGTTTAATGCATATTTCCGAAAGAATATTTCCCTCTCGACCGGATTTACTTTTCAACGCAGCAGGTATGACTCGCCTCAGTTCTGGGGAGATAATGAAGAAAGTGTAACCAGTGAATTTCTAAGGTCGCCGGGACAATACGGATATTTAAACCTGGATTGGGATGCGACAAAGAGATTCAGTATGGTTCTGACCAGCACCTATACCGGACGCATGTATATGCCTCATTTCGGATTAGATCCGATGTCAGGCGAAGAATGGGAACTGATAGAAAATGGAGACCTCAGCCTGATCGAAGATGAAAGACAGAATGAAATCAATGCCATCATGAACGGTGATGTAATTGAAGGTGAAAGGCTTGAGAAAACAGAACCAATACTCATTTTCGGAC
>CAYZWN010000108.1:0-14955 GCA_964482185.1 uncultured Roseivirgaceae bacterium | reverse complement strand
TGTTACCGGAGCTGTTCTGTACTTTTCTGCTCGATTTTCGATAATTCACGCTCAGCGGTTTGATTTTGTTATTGCCCTTGCTTTGGCTGAGCGTTTTGGAATTGTATTTTAAATTTAAATTTTGATTACCACGGTAAACCGTCTGGCTGCCCAGGCTTTTATGCTGTTGGTTTGAACTTGCCCTGTAAAATGATTTCCTGTTCTTTTCTGATTTAATGCCTTTTCTGGAAGGATTTCTTTCTACACGCTCTTTAATTGCCGTAAAATCCTTTGGTTTCGGATCGATCCAGATATTGCCGGGATATTGGGTCTCTTTCGATTTTTTCTGATAGTAAGACTTTTGAAGCAGATTACTTTTTTTCCTGACATTACCCTTTTGCGCTGTTTTTCTTTCCCTTTCCGAATTTTTTCTTCTCAGTTCACCGCTTTTTTCTGTTTTTAACTTTTTAGGTGCCCTGGATTGGGCATAGATATTTTCTGAGGCAAAAAGTATTGCCCCGATGAAAAGAAATGTGAGGATGATTTTTAAACTTCTAATCAAATAAAAAGACCTGTTTACCAACCAACTTTGACTGTGATGAACCACAGTTATTTAAAGATTTAAAGAAAACCCAAAGATATCGTTTTCAGCATTTTATATATTCAATACGCCAATTTTAACTTCCCATTGTAATAAATCGATCAAAATAGTACACTTTTGCGTCAGGGCGATTCAGGGATTAAACCTAAAAAGTTTACGGATGTTATGAAGGACAATTGTTGGTGGGTAAAGTTGTCTCATCAATTGCTTTGCTTAACAAAAATCAGCATCGTCCTGAAATCCTGATTATTTAATCATAAGATTGTGATTTAGTCAAAGCGGCAATATTGATTTGGATGTATCTTTAAGGCATAAAAAAATATGATCGTATATCGGGAGCATAAATTCTCAAACGGGTTGACCCTCATCACCCACGAAGACCACACTACCCCGTTAGCTGTTGCAAATTTACTGTACAAGGTGGGGTCCAGAAACGAGCAAAGTGATAAAACGGGATTTGCGCACCTTTTTGAACATCTGATGTTTGGCGGATCCCGGCATGTACCTGATTATGACAAAGTGCTGCACAACATAGGTGCGGAGAATAATGCCTTCACCAATACTGATATCACTAATTATTATATTATTCTCAATGCCGTCAATATTGAAACAGCTTTTTGGGTGGAGTCCGACAGAATGCAATATTTAACAATAGATCAAAACCGGCTCGATATCCAGAAAAAAGTTGTGGTTGAGGAGTTTAATCAGCGGTATCTCAATGTACCCTACGGCGATGTCTGGCTCAAATTGAGGCCGCTCGCATATACCGTTCATCCATACAGATGGGCAACCATCGGCATGAAGCCGGAACATATATTGGACACATCTCTACGTGATGTGGAAGACTTCTACAAACGTTTTTATGCCCCAAATAATGCAGTGCTTACGGTAGCGGGCAACATTGAAACGGAAAAGATAATTGACCTTGCAGGGAAATGGTTTGGGGATATTCCGGCCGTTGATAATCACGAACAATTGATTCCTCAGGAGCCTGCCCAAAAGCAACAACGCAGCATCGATGTGACAGCTCCCGTGCCGCTTGATGCATTGTATCTGGCCTATCATATGCCTCCGAAAGGGGGGAGGCCCTACATCATTGCAGACTTGCTCGCTGACCTCCTGGGCCGAAGTAAATCTTCAAGATTATATCAAGGGCTTGTTAAGGAAAAACAACTTTTCAACAATATCAGTGCATACATCACAGGAAGTTCCGATCCGGGTTTATTGGTCATTTCCGGAAAAATAAATAGAGGCGTTTCAGTAGGTGAAGCTGAGAAACATCTGAGAGAAGAACTGGAAAAAGTCAAAAATTCCATTGCGACAGATGAAACAGAGAAGGTGATCAATCAGGCTGTTTCATCGACTTATTTCGCAGAGTCCGAATTGCTCAACAGAGCCATTGCCCTTGGTGTTTCTAATGCGCTGGGCGATACGGAACTTGTAAACCGGGAACTGGAAATGATTCGTAACACAAGTTCATCGGAGTTAACCGAAATGGCTAATAATATTTTTCAGGACCACAACTGCAGCAGATTGTTTTACAAATCGAAGTCAAAATAATTCCCGGAAATGCCAGTCAAGGACCATCCCAGACTCCTTATCGAGCTCCATTACCTCCCTTGTGTGGCGTATTTTGCATATTTTAAACATCACGGTAAGGTACTGCTTGATGTTGCATCGAAGTTTAAAAAACAAACTTACCGAAACCGATGCGTGATCAGAGCAGCCAATAAAATTCAAAGTCTCACCGTGCCTGTGAGAAAGGTGGGTTCGGGGGAATTGTTTGAGATAGAAATCGATCATTCTCAAAAGTGGCTAAACCATCATTTACGAAGCATGCAGTCAGCTTACGGCAAAGCCCCTTTTTATGAATATTACTCCGATGAGCTCTATAGCATTTTCTCCCTGAAGTATGAGCGGCTTATCGATTTGAACCTCGCCTTGCTGACAAAATGTCTTGAATTTCTTGATATGAAAACTGACATTGAAATAATAAGAGAACCATCCATTTTTGGAAATTACCACATCACTGACGCCAGAGATGAGATTCACCCCAAAAAGGCACTCCCGGATAAAAACCTTTTTAATCCAGAGAAATATTTTCAGGTGTTTGGCAAAAACTTTGTGGAAAACCTAAGCATTATCGACCTGATCTTTTGTGAAGGCCCGGAAGCAAAACGGGTTATTGAAAAATCTGCCCTTCGAATAGACAAATTTGATAAATAACTGTTTAATTATTACGTTCGTTAAATATAAGGTTTGAGGCTTAGCGAAAAATTCCAATAACCCGTACCTTTATCATTCATTAGAGCATATGGAAGCAAAATTTTCAAATAGAGTAAAAGAAGTAATTTCACTTAGCAGAGAGGAGGCCCTCAGACTTGGGCACGATTACATTGGCACCGAGCATTTACTGCTTGGCATGATCCGTGAGGGTGAAGGCGTGGCGATTAGTTTACTTAAAAAACTTGGTGTTTCACTTGATGAACTTAGGTTGTCCATCGAACAAGCCACTAAAGGCACGGCAATAAGCAACGTAAAAAATCTAGCCAACATACCGCTTACCCGCCAGTCGGAAAAAGTGCTCAAAATCACTTATCTCGAAGCCAAGATATTTAAAAGTCAACTGATAGGCACAGAACACCTGTTGCTTTCGATACTCAGGGATGAGGACAATATTGCCACACAGATTCTTGAGAAGTTTGACATTAATTATGAAGTAGTTAAAGAATTATTGGAATACCAAACCGAAAACCCGATTTCATCCTCGGATACGGATGAGGGCGACGAAGATACATCGAGATTTTTTGGTGGAGGTTCCTCTTCCGGTGGCGGAAAGGAATCAGGTTCCAAAACTCCGGAAAAATCCAGAACGCCCGTACTGGATAATTTTGGAAGAGACCTTACCAAAATGGCGGAGGATGGCAAACTGGATCCGATCGTCGGAAGGGAAAACGAAATTGAGCGTGTCGGTCAGATTCTGAGTCGGCGCAAAAAGAATAATCCGGTCTTGATCGGTGAGCCAGGCGTCGGCAAAACAGCCATTGCCGAAGGGTTGGCGTTGAGAATTATCCAGAAAAAAGTTTCAAGGGTATTGTTTGGGAAAAGGGTTGTTACCCTTGATCTCGCGAGCCTTGTTGCCGGCACAAAGTACCGCGGACAATTCGAAGAGCGTATGAAAGCCGTGATGAATGAACTCGAGAAATCCCCTGAAGTCATTCTTTTTATTGATGAATTACATACCATCGTCGGTGCAGGAGGAGCAAGTGGCAGCCTTGATGCATCCAACATGTTTAAGCCTGCTTTGTCAAGAGGTGAGATACAATGTATCGGAGCTACCACCCTGGATGAGTACCGCCAATATATTGAAAAAGATGGCGCTTTGGCCAGGAGATTTCAGATTGTAATGGTCGATGCAACCAGCCCTGAGGAGACCATCGATATATTGATTAACATCAAGGAAAAATACGAAGATCATCACCATGTGGTATACACCAAAGAGGCCATTGAGGGATGCGTGAAGCTTTCCGATCGCTACATTTCCGACCGTTTTTTGCCTGATAAGGCCATTGATGTACTCGATGAAGCCGGTGCAAGGGTGCATATCAATAACATCCACGTACCGGAAGAAATCGTTGAGCTCGAAGAAAAAATTGAGAACATCAAAAAGGAAAAGAACCGGGTGGTGAAGAGCCAGAAGTATGAGGAAGCTGCTCAACTTCGGGATAAGGAAAAGAAACTTATTGAGCAACTGGAATCCGCAAAAAGCAAGTGGGAAGATGAGACCAGAACCAGACGCTATACCGTTGACGAAGAGAATGTAGCCGAAGTAGTCGCCATGATGACCGGTGTGCCAACCAAACGTATCGCGCAAAACGAAAGCGAGAAGTTGATGGGTATGGGTAAAGAACTCAGCGGAAAAGTGATCGGGCAGGAAGAAGCAATCGAAAAACTGGTAAAAGCCATACGCCGTACACGCGTTGGCCTGAAAGATCCGAAAAAGCCAATCGGTTCGTTCATTTTTCTCGGGCCGACAGGTGTTGGAAAAACGGAGTTGGCCAAAGTGCTTGCAACCTATTTATTCGACAAAGATGAAGCGCTCATCAGGATTGATATGAGCGAATATATGGAAAAATTCTCCGTGTCAAGACTAGTGGGTGCGCCTCCGGGCTACGTGGGTTATGAAGAAGGCGGACAACTCACTGAAAAGGTAAGAAGAAAGCCTTACAGTGTTGTGTTGTTGGATGAAATTGAAAAAGCGCATCCTGATGTATTCAATATCCTGCTTCAGGTGCTTGACGATGGCATCCTCACCGATGGATTGGGTCGCAGGGTTGATTTCAGGAATACCATACTGATCATGACATCCAATATTGGTGCCCGCGACCTGAAGGATTTTGGAGCAGGAATAGGTTTTTCAACCAATGCCAGAACCAACTCCCCGGATGATCTCATGAAGTCAACGATTCAGAATGCCCTGAAAAAAGTTTTCAGTCCTGAATTTCTCAACAGACTTGATGATGTGATTATTTTCAATTCACTGCAGCGCGAACATATTCACCAGATTATTGACATAACGCTTAATAAATTATTCTCAAGGATTTCCAGCCTCGGTTATTCAATCGAGCTTACAGAAAAAGGAAAAGACTTTATAGCCGACAAAGGGTATGATCCGCAGTACGGTGCCAGACCGTTGAACAGGGCCATTCAAAAATATCTCGAAGATCTGGTGGCTGAAGAAATCCTGAAAGGGGAGCTCAGCGAGGGTGATATACTCCAGGCCGACTATGACGGCGCCGGCGATGGCCTGACAATTAAAGTGAAGAAGAAAGCAAAGAAAAAGGAAGAGAAAAGTGATGAATAAGTCTTGAAAATAAAATGTAAAAGCTGCTTCGGCAGCTTTTTTTATGCGCTCAGAAAATTATGATTCCAAAGGGGATGCCTCGATTAGATTTTGCGATTAAGTTTTGATCCTAAGCCCCAAATAGTAATTGATTTTGGAAAGATGTATTAAAAACATTGTTTTTCTGTTAAATTTAATCACTGACTTAATGTACCACCACAATTAAAGGCTATGCCAATCGGAGAAGTTATCAGGCCTCAGGGGCCTCAGGATCAGCAAAAGCTCGGACAGATCCTATGCTCAAACGGAGATATCATTCCTTTTTTCAATACCAAAAATCTGCAAAAAGGAGATCTTGTCATCTTTGATATTTTCAGGACAAAAATTCAGATCAGGATGGAAATTGATGGCAACAAGTATCATTATCATGCGAAAATACCTGTTGGTGTACTGCCGCTGGATTTCGAAATCGATGATTCTGATCCCAGCAAAAAATGGCCAAAGCAACTACAAGAGCGCTGGAAAAAGGAGTGGGCAGAATTTAAAGATGATCGCGCCGTGTGGAAAAAATTTCGTAAAAGGAGTGGCAGATCGGTCTTCAACCACCCTCATTGTGACTGATAGATTATTACTGGTTAAAGCCTGTCTATAAAGTTAAGCAGAAAATCCAAATCACAAGGGTCAGGGGTCACTGGTCAACAGTCACTGGTCAATGGTTTGCATAAGCTTCGAGTTGTTAGCCGTTAGCTTTGTCACTGGTCAATGGCAAAAAAACCAAACCACAAGCATCAAAAAACAAACAGGCTTTGGATGTTGGATATCGGGTTTTGGAATTTATTTGTGATTTGAAAATTGATTTTTGGAACTTGAAAAATACGGATTTTCAGTACAAACACTGATTAAATGATTCCCCTCTCACTGAATCTATTTACGATTATTTCCTCTTCATCAGGCAAATTACTACATAATATCTTACGAAATCCAGAGAGGGTTTCATTGACCGGGTCGCAACTCCTGAACGTTTGAAAAATGGCTTTTTGCCATATTTTACCTGCCTCGTACAATTGCAATGCATCACAAGAGGCAGGGTGATCCGACTTCCTGCCCGTCATCATGTCAGAAAGTATATCATACAAGCAGCCGGTGAGTACCTTTGCAAACTCGTAGGCAAAAAGAAAATCCTTGCGGTATATTTTATTATTAAGACTACTTCTAACAGACATTCCCGGTTTTTCACCAAGCCCGACTCCAAATTCGGTGAGGATGCTTCTTCGCCTTAGATTGCCCTTATTTTTCCGTATTACCTCTTCACAAAGGTCGAATTGAGTGGTAATGAAAAACATAGCAGCGAGATCACAAAAGGCTTCGGCCAATCCCCTGGTCTCGGTGTTGCCTTTTTCCCAGCCCGGTTGTAGTGCATCCAGGATGGCATGGGCAACTTCATGGGCAATGATATCCGTGGAATGGCAATAGTAGGTCCAGTTTTGATAGGGCCCGAAATGATCCAATTCGAGGCATTTAGCATGTTTCAAATACCTGGCATTGATGCCGTTATTTCTAATATAAATGGAGAGAGGTTCGGAATAATCAGGCTTTTCCCATGACCACGCCATGCGCTCACCCGCAATTTTTTCATATATATCAAGTACATACCTGGCTACACCAAAAGTATGGATCGTGTCGAGGTCGGTCTCCGAATAAGCACCCTTGCCATTTCCGGCGATAAAATTTCCATCGTTATCCGGTTGGGTGCTGAAATCGGCAATGACGATTCGGTCATCCGCCGGGCCGGGTTGGACTCTATGATTAAATCGAATGATTTTATTTCCTTGCTTTGGCAAAGCTTTTCCCTGCTTCCAAATAAGCATTTTTGTGCCGTTCACGCTAATCGCTTTTCCCTGTAACGGAATAAAACAACGGCAAGCACCGCAACTAAAATGCCCAATAAAGTCATGGAACTCCATGAGTGTGCGCTACCCAGGACTACCGGGTTGTTACTCCCCATAGAAACAAACGCAGCCCAATGTGCCGGATGGGCTCCATAATCATCTGCATTGCGGAGATATGATAATTTCGCCTGCTGCAATGCCAGATCTTTGGTCATCCCTGATGCCAGATTTTCGTAGTAGTACTGCATCAGGATGGAGGTTGATTTATCATTGACTTTCCAGAGACTCATCACGACCGACGGGCAGCCGGCATAAGCGAAGCCTCTCGCAATACTGAAGATTCCTTCCCCCTCGAGCTGCTTGCCAATGCCGGTTTCGCAAGCGCTGAGCACCGCAAGCTGGCTTTTTCCCAGATCCAGATTATACAATTCATAGGCGTGTAATTGTCCGTCCTCCCTGGACGATTCATGACTTTTAAACATCAATTTTGAATTGTACTTATCGAGCGGATCAGCATGACCGTGAATGGCAAGATGGATGATGGAATGCTGAGGCGCATATGTTTTAAACTGGTCTTCCGTCGCTTCATGAAATGTGCGCGACCTGGTATGTTTGAAAATACCCGATACCACCTCAACTTCTTTGCCTGAATATGGCAATTCGTTTTCAGACCTGAGCTTTACCAAATCCGTTTCGTTTGACAATTCTGCCGAATAGCTCATTGCCAAAACACCTCTCGTGTTAGCCTGTCGGGGCGATGCCTGGTGGCGTTTTTGAATTTTTAGTGAATAGGCATAATTGAAATTATAATTGTGGCAGAGGTACGGAAGGCCCCAATAACTAACTACTGAAGTATCTGTATGATTTGTCGTGAAAGCTTCGAATGGGAGCAAAGCCAACTCCCCGTCGGCGATGATGGTAACGGGCCGGTTTTCCATGAAAAATTCATCGTCTGTTAAATTGATGACGGGCTCAAAAAGTATATTGTAAAGCGCATATGAAGCATTGAGATATTGTACAAATAAGGACTTTTCAGAGACACCTGCTTGCACATTTCCCGATAAAAGGTTCCTGAAAGTTGATATTTGGTCCAGAAGATATTGCGTTATGGGAATGGTAAGCTTCTCACATTTGCTATTTGTAATGATCATGGCGTAAATACTGTTCTCAGCCCGGAAATATTCAATAATTGTCTCCCGTTCCTGAATCAAATCTTTTCTAACGGCCTGAACTGTGATCACCGGGCTTTCCTGATAGTCAGGTATTGCTACCGCTTCAATATTGATTTTTTTCCATAACGCCGATTTTTCAACAGATCGATTCAGTATCGTATTCCTGATTTCGAAGGTTTTCTTCACATCAGTTTTATTATCTCTTTCCAGCAGGTGCTTCAGGTGTTCTATTTCACCGTTCAGCGCGCGCTCTTTCAAAAAGAGTTGTGCATTCCCCTCAAACTTCTCCCTCATTTGTGCATTTTGTTGCGATTTCAGTAAAAGAAAATATTTGCTTTGCTCCATGAACTTTAAAGCATAGTCGAAGTATTGCGCACTCCGATACACATCACATGCAGTGAATACACATTCAACCGAAGTCTCAAAACCCGATTTAAAATTGCGGAAAAACATAATGACTGACTCACTCATCATCTCTTTGCCGAGGAATTCATTCATCAGATCATACCCCCGGTTGTACAACTCAAGCGCAGCTATCAAATCGTCAGGAATGCCATTTTTTTGATATCTTTTGAATAAAGTTCCGGCCTTTCCGAACAGGATGTACAAAACAGGTTCGATATTATCTGCACTTTCCCACTGCGGGTTTTGATAAATATCCTGATCGTCAAAATATTCAAATAAAGCGTTCAGGCCTTTCTGATAATATTGCAATGCCAAATTATAATCACCCTTCAGCTCATACGCTTCACCTATCATGCGATAAACCAAATGGGTGCGGTAATGCTTTGTACCGATGGTACTTACTGTCAACTCAATCGCCTTTTCAAAATACATCTTCGCCTCACTTTTTTCCCCATTTTGACTGCTCAGTAAGCCGAGGTTTACAAATGACATGGCCAGCAGACTTTTTTCAAAGGTCCAGTCAGCAGGATTCACTGCAATAGCTCTTTTAACGGTTAATAAACTACTGTCATACATTTGAAGCCTGTAAAGGGCTAGCCCCATATTCGAAAGGATGATGGTTTCGTTGGTCACATTTTGGCGGTTTGCCTTTTGCATGAGATCCAATGCGTTACGGTAGTGAAAAAGAGCATCGGAATAACCCGCTTCTGAAAGAACATTTGAACTGTAATGTGCATTGGCGATCAGAATTTCGGCAGAAAGGGCCCTGTTTATATCCGGATTTTCAGGATGCATAAATATGTGCAATGCAAGGTTGGTGCAAAGCAATGATTTTTCCAGATCAGCGATGTCAAAGAAAAATGCCCCTGCCTCATAGAGGTACAGGCCTCTGAAATAATTCAGCTCATCGAAATGCTGCACAAGCAATTCCAACAGCCTGTTGAAATGCTGCTCAGCCTCCTTTTCTGATCCGGTATTTGCAAAATAAATGCCCGACTCATAATGGAATTTTGCCCATTCTATGTTTGAATCCGGAAGCTTGTCAAGCGCCATTTTCGCTTTGTTGAGAAAATGCATAACCGTGTCGGCATATTGCATTCCATACGCATAGCCTTTGTCGCGGATTAATTTTCCCAGGTAGATATGGTATCTCGGAAGCACGTCAATCAGCTTTTCGCCGTCACTATATCTCATTTTGCTCACCTCATCCAAAAGCTGCAAAGCCTCTTCAATTGTCAGCGAATCACGCGTGAAGTAGTAGGTAAACCGGAGCACATCCGCCTGCTCGACATTGCATTTTGCCAGCAACCCTATATCGTTGGCAGATTGAGCGTGTTGCTTAATACCAGATAGTAAAGCGATCGCTTCGTCGTATCGCCCTTTAAGCTTGAGCATCTCCGCACTGTCAATTGCTGACCACAGCGGTTCGCTTTGACGCGGTGTTTGCGCATTGGTGAAGGAGAGGTTTAAGATAAAAAAACAGAGCACCAGAAAGAACCTACATATCGCCTTAATCTCCATATTGAAAGCCCTATGATTATGCATCAGTCCATATTAAAGGTTGAAATATACTCATGATTATCTGAAAATGGTAATTGGATGGCGGCTTCAAGCTTTAACGACAACTCATGACAGATGAATAATATAGCCTTTGCCGGGGTTTCTGCCTGAATATCACGTCAAAGGTTTGCCTCAGTCTTTATAAAGCTTTACCCTGTGGGTCAGCCAGAACTGCAATCGGTGGTGTGTGTTGGATTGCCTTGATTGGAAGAGGTAGCCAAACTGGAAATTCAGGTCTTTTGTGAAGTAATATCCAGCGGCTAAGTAAAACCTGTTTTGGCTTAAAATAAGCGTGGGCTCTGTTTCGACCATTAATTCATTGAACGCAGCAAAGAAAAACACTTTTTTGTCCAGCGCCTTTTTATTGATCGGCACGGTGGCCATGATCCGGTATCTCATTCGCTGCCCGTTCTCAGGGCTTATATTCCTGAATTCGTAGCGATATCGATGCTGCAATGACACCCGCCCAATTTTTTGAAAAGCCATCGCCTGTAAAGTCAGCCGGTATTCTTCCGAAATTTCACGTTCATCAGGATCTTCACTAAATGTCTGGTTTTTGTGGTATTCCAGACCTATTCCCGTTTGAAAATTCTGATGGATATTATAATTGAAATAAGGACGCAAAAAGAAAGTCTCCGGATTGCTTGTTACTTCCCACAATCGCAGTTGCGTTTCAAAAAACAATTCAAACTTTGGATTGAAATTGAAGAAACCGTTGTAGATATACCAACTGCCCAATTCGTCTTCGGACTCACCTCTGGTTTCAAACATGGGAGCGAAAACAAAAAATGTGAGCCATATCCATAGGTTGTTACTTCTCAAAGCGGGGCTATTTTGTGATGATTTATATTTAAAAGAAACAAACATAAAAATCTTTTTGGCTTGGGCGAAGGAAAAGGAGATGAAACTTGCCGGGAGGTCGAACTTTCAAATCGATTAAAATCAAATAAAAAAGTTATCATTGGTACTGATATACCTGACTGCTGCGGGCACAATTTCGGTTTTAATAGTTTTGCTTTTACCAATAATCTCCCCATCGAGTTGCAGTAGCTTTGGTTCTTTCAGTTTAATTACCGCTTTAGTTACCTGATAAATTTCAGAATAACCCTCAAGGGCTTCCAGCGCCTTTTGACTGATGGCTGTGAGCCCGAGATTAATGATGCCCGAAATATCATTTTGCTTGATGACGACGACTTCAAACTTGCCGTCGAACGGATTCCCGATCGGATTTACAATGGCGCCTGTGCCATACATGCGCGTGTTGGCGATCAAAACAGAGAATGCATCGTGTCGATAGGTCTTGTCATCGATTTCGATGGTCACTTCAAACTGCGTTGAGTTTTTCACTGCATCGACAAAATGCTTTGCGTAAGCGAGCCATCCGCGATTTTCTTCTTTCGAATAATTCTCAACAAGCTCTGCATTGATGCCAATATCGCCAAGATGAATGGTACAGTGGTGATCATTCACACGGATCAGGTCAAGAGGAATAATCACTTTTGACATAATCAGATCGTGGAATGCTTCCATCGGGGCCGTTGCCACACCGAGCTCCCTGGCCATGCCATTAGCCGAACCCATCGGGATGATTCCAAATGGGATATCGCTCCCTTCAAGCGCCCGTGCTGACAAAAGTGTGGTGCCATCACCTCCTACTGATATCACGCGATGGGGATGATATTCTCTGATCTTTTTCTGCAGCTGAACCAGATCACCCTTACCGGTAGTTTGAAATTGACGATATTTAATGCCATACTTATCACACAAATACACAGCATCTTCCAGGAAGATGTCTTTGTTCCTGCCGCCGGATATCGGATTTATGACAAATAAAAGCCGCATAATGATGAGTAAATAGCAAGGTTAAAAATACATGATAATTCGGATATCTATCCAGGCTTATATACCTTTTAAGTCAGAAATTTCTCAGGGAAAAGAGGCTAAACAGGGGACCTTAAATTCTTAAGATTGCGTCATCAGGGAAATCATGAAAATTTCACTCCGGCTTATTGCCGAATATGGGTTCCAGATTAGAATAATAAAAGTTGGTCGCAGCCATGTTGTAAGGCCGCAAAACGCGCTCAGCTCCCAAAGCGCTGAGAATTTTGTACTCTTTATTGTTCAGGGCAGTAATAAATACCTTGCCTTTGTAATTCCGGTCTTTTAGTGATTTCATCAAATACTCGGACTGCCTGGTATCTGTTAAAGTAGAGATGATCATTTTACTGGCGTGAAAAGGAATTTGTTCCCATAGATCCGGATCTTCAATATCTCCATATATGATTTTTTTTCCTTGATTTCTCCAGTTTTGCACCAATTGTGGATCAAAATCAATCCCCAAATATTTCACCTCACTGTGCTCATCGAGCATCTTTGCCAGTTTTATGCCAAACCTGCCCAGGCCAATAATGATCAGATCGTAGGATCTATCACCGTCGGCAGTCAGATCGTCTTCACGAAAGGTGGTTTTGCGCTGAAAAATGCTTAATGTCTGGGAAAGAAATTCATATATCTGATGTGAATACAGGATCATGTAGGTCGAGAGGCCTATGGTAATTAAACCCACCAGGGTAATGAGGCCAACTGTTTGTTCGGTAATATGGCCGACCGCAAGACCAAGACCTGCAAAAATCAATGAAAATTCACTGATTTGGGCGACTGTAAGACCCGCCAGGAAGGAAGTCCTCTTTTTGTAACCCATTACGCCCATAATTATCAATACGATGATCGGGTTGCCTATCAATACAAACAGAGAAAAAATTAAGGCCGGCACAACCTGACTTCCGATCAGGGAAAGGTCGAGGTTCGAACCGAGATGCACAAAGAAAAATAATAACAGAAAATCTCTCAGTGTTACCAGACGGCTGTTGATCACGTCTTTAAAATCTGAGGAAGCAAGGCTAAGCCCCGCCAGAAATGCCCCTACTTCGGTGCTGAATCCCATCAGTTCGGATGCTGACGCCAGGGTTACCGCCCACGCAATTGCAAACAGCGATAGCAATTCCTGTGATTTGGCTAATTTGATTGTAAGCCAGGGTATCACCCAACGCATGGCCGCGATTGTGATGAGTATCATAGCTGCCCCGGCAAGTAAGGTTCGCACTGCATCCTGTATCAAACTGGTGTCTTCGCCTTTTTGCAAGGTGGAAAGCACAATCATAACCAGGATAACAACAATATCCTGAACGATCAGAAAACCTATGGCAATCTGACCGTGAAGTGAATCAATCTCTTTTTTATCAGACAGCAGTTTTACAATAATAATTGTGCTGGAAAAAGTAAGTGCCACTGCAATGTAAAAACTGTGAAGTGGCGTAAAATTCATGGCAATTCCGATGAAATACCCAAAGAGTGAAGTGAATATAACCTGCCCCATGCCTGTCAGCAGTGCAATTTTGCCCACTGATTTGATGATGCGCAAATCCAGTTTCAGACCTACAATAAACAACAAAATAGAAATCCCGATTTCGGCAAGCAGGTGGATGTTGTCCTTCGATTTGACAATATCCAGAACAGAAGGCCCGACAAGGATGCCTAGGGCAATGAACATCACAATAAGCGGTTGCTTCAGCTTTTGACCCAAGGCGCCAAGCAAAGCTGCAAACGCTAAAATGATGGTAAACTCATAAAAGGGTTGTTCAGCGATGGAAGTAAGCCAATTCATTCTGAAATTACAATTAATGGTATCGAGCCTGCAAAAACCAATTCGTTGATCATGAACCTCCTGAATAGGGTATCAGTAAAAGAGCGGGAACCTTGCTGCACGACAAGATACGTGTCCTTCTGGCTTAGGATATAATCCCGAATTTCCGAAAAAGCGTCATCTGAAACGAATATTCTGCTTGAAGGGCTGTAATCTTTGAACATTTCCAAAACTTCATCCAGATAGGTCATATACGGAGACCGGTTTCCATCCTTCACAACTGTAATAAACTCAATCTCCTGAACAGTTTCTGACAAGGAATCGAGTACGTTTTTCAATTGCTCAATGTGAAAGGGATATTTGTGGTTAGTCGCTATGATGAGTTTTTTAGGAGTAATTATTTCTGTTTTCAAAGGTATGGCTAACGTGAGCAGATGTGTATTATCAATAATTTTTAGGGTTGTGCTGCCCAGAAAAATTTGTCTAAGAATACCGGCACCTTTTACGCCTGCAAAAACCCAATCAAAATAATCTTCATTTTTAAGGTCATCCAGAATGGAAAGAATATTTTTTCCACTAACATGAAAAGTCGGCGCTTCAGTAAAAATATTTTCAGTGAGCATATTCAGATTGAACATGGCTTCATTCTTCTCAGATTCCATTATTTTCTCCCTGCTTTCTATATCAGCCATGCCGGGAGCAATTCCTAATACCTGATGAACAAAAACAACGTCAGCATGCAAAATATCAGCAAACAATCGGGTAGCTTTTATAAGGATTCCTGTGTATTTGGAAAAATCAATCAGTGCAATAATTCTGTTTCTTTTTGACATAACTTTGATTTTATAAAAAGTCAACAATCA
>CAYZWN010000107.1:0-14962 GCA_964482185.1 uncultured Roseivirgaceae bacterium | reverse complement strand
CGAATTTCGCCGCGCGCTCTTGATGATCAGGGGCAAGGACGCCCAGGGCCGCTGGCTAGTCCGCCTGGTGCAGGACTACGGCGGCCCGGGCGATGGCGCTGCACCGATTGGCTCGCCGGTAATCCCGCCCAAACGTGGGCGAGGTCGACCGCCTAAAGAAGCGGCGTAGAGCCACCGTGCGCCTCTCTCGACTGTCGGGCGACAAGGAAGGAAGGTAAGAAGGTCGGGCAGATGATCTTCCGCGCGCCCCAACTTTTTTCGCTGAGCTTTTCTGGTCCGCAAGGGCTTGCGGTTAGACGAAATGGTCATCAGCAATGCCGAGAAGCGCGCGGGCGCTGGGGTGATGCCGAGTTGCGCGCGGGCGCTGGACCGGGCCAATCCTCGGCCTGTGCGCCATTCGCACCCCGGACGGGCTGCGCTCGACGTAGCGCCGAGGCCGAGAGCGCGTAAGGCTCGCCCGTGGCGTAGGAACCGAAACGGCCTTGGCACAGATTGCCGCGCCACCTGTGGCGCCGGTTGACAACGAAGCTGTAGCGACGATGGATGTCGGCGATTGCCGTGGTCATCGCCTGGGTGGATGGCGGCACGAAGATCAGATGGACATGGCTGGGCATCAGGCACTAAGCTCAGATGGCAACCTCGCGGGCACGGCAATGCTTACCCAGCAGCTCGACATAAAGTCGGTAATCGTCACCGAAGAACACCGGCTCGCGCCGATCGCCACGTTTGGTGACGTGATGCAGCACGTCTGGGACAATCGCGCGTCGAAGCTTTGCCATGGCGTTAACCTGGCACAGGCTGGCAAAGGCTAGAAGAGCCTTGTGGATCCGAACTCTGATAGCTCCAACTCTCCGGGCCGAAGGGCAACTCAGCTGAAGGCAGATCACCGCTTGACACCTTGCCGACCACATACATCGTCATCGTGGGCAGGCCGGTGCATCCACCAGCCCAGGTGTAGACTTCCCCTTTTGCCTGTGCCAAAATCACGGCCATCAGCTCGTCACCCAACGGCGAAATCGTAATTTTCAGCAGTCACCGCCCTTGGCTGCTTGCGGGAGCATAAGGATGGGTATGGCTATGGCGCCTTTGGCAAAACTTACGTAAAGGTCATAAAATGAAACATACAATAAAACGTATAGCCAATTTTTTTAATTACCAAATAGAAAAAACACTGCCTCCGTTTGATGAGGTCCAGTTCGCCGTGAACATAATGTTGAGTCTCAAAAACGCAGTAACCATTGTTCAAGTTGGTGCCAATGATGGTTTAGTTGGTGATCCTATTCATACTGCCGCGCACCTTTTTCGGGAAAGGACCAAAATACTTTTGATCGAACCTCAGAAATACCTAATTTCGATCTTGGCTGAAACCTATCGCGGCCATCCGGGTGCTCATGTCTATAATGGCGCCATCGGTTCTGAGAAAGAACTCACGCTGTATGCAATACGCCCCGAATGTTGGGAGGAATTCCGCGTCCCCTATGCTAAAGGTTGGCCGACTTATAGGGCGCCCACCGGTGTAACTTCTACAAGTAGGTCGCACGTGGAGAAATGGGCGAGAACCTATTATAAAGGAACGAAGAACCTCAATGAGGTCATACGCAGCAGCACAGTCCGGAGTGCTCCCCTAATCCAAGTTTTAGCTGAGAGCAACTTCGGCACTGATGTTGATATACTACAGATCGACACCGAAGGGTTCGATGACGAAGTCATATATAACTCGTCAATCGAAAACTTGCAGCCTAAAATAATCCGCTTTGAGAGTCACGCGCTACCAAAAGCTAAACTTGATAAGCTTGAAGCATTTCTTAGCGAAATGGGTTATTTGATTTACCGCCGCAGTTTTGATATAGTAGCAGTTTGTTCAAACCTTTATCTGCATCGATGTGTAGAAAGTGCAAGAGGTACCTAAATGCAGGTTTTGGTTGATTATTCGCTCCCTAGAGATCTACGGAATAAGCGCGTGATATGCGACGTGGCGATTCTCCGACCAAAAGGACTCACTGCTCTGCAAAGAGTGACTTAACAATAATGCCGACGTACGTGTGCTTCGCACACCGAAGGGGCAATATCGCTCTATTTTCGCTTCCTTTGGTAAGACTAGAGGTCGCGAAACCGTCTTGTTGTGCGCGCCGATTTTGTTTTAGCTCGACCTATAAAAACAAACCCGTAAGGAGCGAAACACGCAAAGGTTCACTGGCCGCGGTTGTGCCCCTTAGGATTTGGCCTAATACGGACACCAGAACTTTAACGATTTACTGCCTCACCCACATCAAGAAAGAGTACAACATCCTCAGACTGCGTTTCACTCCAGTAGCTCTCTTTCCAATCGCCAACTCCAAGCGGCGGTAATCATAGAAAGCATGCACAGTGGCGAGAATATTACGGGTGATACCTTCCCTCAATCCCAACTACGGTGGCCCTGCTACTTTCGTCAGAGACAGTTCAAGGATGTTGCAAGCTATCGGGCATGAGGTAGATGTATTATCAGTTGACCCCAATAATGACGAGGCGCGCCAATATGCAGAAGGTGGCGTTAATCATATAGCATTAGGACCGTCTTTTAGCACTTGGAGGTGGTCGCCTCGCGTCAAACCGTGGCTCCGGCAGAACATAAGGAATTATGATGCTGTAATGACGCACTCCTTGTGGCTCCATCCTACTAGCTCCTCAGCACAGGCAGCACGTGCAGCGGGAATACCCTATTTTATGTTCGCTCATGGCGGCATGCTCGCTTGGCATAAGGAGCAGAGCAGGATCAAATGGGAAATCAAACGTCTTTACACTTTTGCGCTTGAAGCCCGGAACCTGCGTGGCGCGGCAGGTATACTTGCCACTAGTAGTGCGGAAGCAAACGACATTCGATGCTGGCGCCCCGAGATCCACCTCGGAAACCTTATTCAGCTTCCTTACGGCGCCGAAGTGCCGCCCCCCTGCCGTATTCTAGGGGGACCGCCTGAAGATCCGGGCGCACCCTACTTCCTTTATATTGGAAGGATCAGTTGGCAGAAAAACATGCCGCTTCTGATCAAAGCCTTTCTTCGCTGGAAGCGGATGTCAGGCAGTTCGATGAAACTTGTAATTGCGGGTCCTTTCGTGCCAGAAATAAAGTCTGCCCTAGAGAGTGACCTACGCCGAGCTGCCGGCGGGGCGGAAATCTTGCTCATTGATCGCTTCATTAACTTGGACGAGAAATGGCGCTGGCTGAAGAACGCCGTAGCATTCGTACTTCCGTCGCACGGCGAGAATTTTTCAATCGTGACTGTAGAGGCACTAGGGATGGGCATACCAGTGATCGTCTCACCGGAAGTCGCGATTTCACCGGCCATCAAAGCCGCAAAAGCAGGTCAAGTAGTCCCGCGGGATGAAACTGCACTCGCTGAGGCCCTAGATGAACTCGCCAACGACGCTCCCGCTCGAATAGTTATGGGTCGCCGGGCGCGGCATCTTTATAAGAATGAATTCAGCCTACAGGCTACTGTATCTCATCTCGGAGCACTGTTAGAGAAGAGCAACCTTACGTAGGTCGGCAGCATGACCTAACGGAATCAATCAACACCGAAAAAAAGAGCCGGAAATAGAGATACATCTGTACCCATATCTAAACCTACTTCGCCGGAACCACTTACTTTATCTCCCCGCCAATTACCTCCCAAGGGATGGCGACGGGGCAGGTGCGTAAGGGCGCGGAAGCCAGTTGGAGTATGTCTGTGTTGTTAGCGCAAACCACCCAAGCGAGAGATGCGAAAAATTAAAATGGCGAAACCCACTGACGAAGAGCTAGACTCTTTATTGAAACAAGGTCCAACCGGAGACAGGGTCGGTAAGAAGGCTCTTGTTGATGCTTTAAAGGCACTTCGCGATTCTGCCGCGGAGCAATTCGTACAACTTGATGGCGATCAGCGCGCAATGCTCGGTGCTTTCGCGGATCGCCTTGTTCACGTACCCACGGTATTCGCGCTCAGACAGAAAGAAGTAGATTTTGCTCCAAAACATGTGTGGCTAGATGAGTACGCCTTAGATACAAATAACGGCGCCGGAATCCTTCTCCTCGATCCCGATGACCGAACGACCGCCGACAACGGCGGTACCGTTTTTATCACACGTGCCGGGAGCCGCTATAAGCGCCCAAATAGCCGAAACATCTCAGTGACCGATTTTGGTGCCGTCGGCGACAATAAGGCCAATGACAGCATGGCTTTTCAACGCGCTCTTGATTATGCTGCTGCTGCAAGAATACCCACAGTCTCAATACCTGACCCACCGGTCAGATTTAGAGTTTCAGGCGTTCGTATTAATTCCGGTGTTACATTGGTTGGTCCACATGCTAACGCACATCTCTATGATCCGATCGATAATCGATCTAATCCGATCCGCACAAAGCCGACCGTAGGCGCGGCGGAATCAGGTCCAATATTTGTTGTGGGAGGCTTGAGAGAACTACGTACCCCGAACTCGGGATTGACAAATCTTACACTTATTGGAGGCGGCGAAGCACTCGAAACTGAAGGCGTTATCTTTGATAATTGCATGAACGGCGTACTTACAAACGTTTTCTTTCGGAGTTTTTCCGGCAGCGCAGCCCGCTGGATAAACGGCTGCCTCAATTGCCTTATTCAAAACATTACCGCCTTCCAGTGTTTGTTAACGCCAAAAAAAACCCAGCGAGCCGTCTTTGAGGTTGCTGGTACTGATCATTTTATCGATAAGGTCGTTGGAACCGGCGCTCAGTTCAATGATGGGCCGTCGTGGGTAACGCCGCGCCAGGGGAGGCTGCAACTCTCGAATGTCCGTTTTCTCAAACTGGATGGAGCAGACCACGCGGAGGATGATGAATACACAGACGCATACTTATACATTACCAGCGGGTCTCATACTGGTGCTGTAAGGCAAATCAAAACAAACTTAAATCGAGAGAAACTTCTTGAGATCTATTCACCTCTTTATCCGCCTCCCCCGTATGACAGTCAGTATAAAATTTATAGCATGAATAAGCTTGGTATCATATTCGACACTACTGCATCTTTTATCACCAACTGCTACGGTGACCTCTGCGACGTGGGAATTTACTTTCGAAGTGGCGCGCTAAACTTAGTTTCCAATGTCCGAGCCGACTTGAATCAAGGGCCTGGCATCATCTTCGGCAGAATGGGCGGCACTTACACCAACCTACAGTCTTTCAATAACAGTAAGTCCGGCAGCGGTGAACATGATGCATTTTTGATCCTCTACCAGTCGAATGTTATTGCCTCGAATTTGCGTGCGACAGCGTTGGCCGATGTTCCAGAGAAACATAGATACGGATTTAACGATAACCACACATCAGATAACAACAAAAACAGTTTCTTCGGCTCGGTAAGTACTGGGCACGAGAAGGAGCCTTACAGAACCGAGATATCGGGTGGCAGTGCATTTGACTGGCCGATGGGCCCATGGAAAGTACTGGCATCCGATAGCGAGCAACCCAGTGTAGCGTCCTATAAATGCTTTACAACACGTAATACCCGGGAAACCAATATCATTAACTTTATTGATGGAGCAAACGGGCAGGCCGTGGAAATTTACTGTGCAGACAACTTTACCACCTTCATAAATAGTTCCAATCTCCTCCAATTACAAGGAGGTGCCAACGTTTACGCACGGCAGGGAACTTTCTATCGCTTCGTAATGCAAGGGTCAGTATGGCGCCAAATTTTCTAAGAAATTTATCACACGACAACGCGCACATAGCATGACCGAAACGGAGATTCCGTCGCAAAGTTACAGCTGCCGCAGCTTTAGCCAAAGTTAGTCGTCCTTTTCCGCACTACGTCTAGTTAGGCTCTCCAGCAATTCATTTACTGTAGCGGAATTCTTAAACGCCCCTCGGTAAATACCCATAAAAGAAACTTTCCAAGCGCAGTTGGCTTCTTTTTGGTTCTATTTTTCCCAGCATTCACGGCATCCCGCAAACCAATTCCGAACCGACTTGGCCCCCATTCAGCGACGATTTTTTGACTCGCCAGGCCCATTTCCGCTAAAGCCAGTCGATCCTGTGCTATGCGGATCATCATTTCTGACAAGCCTCTAACGTCATATGGATCAAAAGTAAAGCCATTTATACCCTCTTGAACCAAATCGAAAGCACAACCACATCGTTTTGACACAAGAACAGGAAGCCCAGCCGCCATGGCCTCATTAACCACGAGCCCCCATTGCTCTGTTGTGCTTGGCAGGATAAAGCATGCTGCCGCACCGTACCATTTCGGCAACTCTTCGTACTGCTTGTAGCCCGGCAAAACAACACTCGTCTGCAGACCCAGACTATTTCGTTTGGCTTCAAGCGTCTGGCGTAAGGCGCCGTCTCCAAGAATGACAAGGGATAGTCCTTCGTCTCCGACCGCCCCGCGATAGCCGGCGTAGGCCTGAAGTAGACGAAGAAGATTTTTTTTTGGAACGAATCGCGCTGATGTCAAAAAAAACGGGCGTAACATGCCAACATCCGTTGGAGAAGATGCTTGCTTTTCTCCTGCAGCTTGAAAATGTTTATTATCAACAACGTCGTAGCCGAGCATCACCTGTTCGGGCGGAAGACCAAGGAGCTGAAGGTATTGCCGTGCGGTAGTGCCACCGACTAAAGCGCCAGAGAACAGTTGAACCAACTCGCGCTTAATCCACTCTTTCAAAAATCGACGGCGGAAATCAAATTCATTACTTTCCGTCATCAAAATTGGCGTTCTACCCCGCAGTAACGCCCATTTTAATGCTATGAGCGATTCCCGGGCAGCATACCCTGTAACAGCAACAGCCGAGGGCGATTGTCTGTCTAGAAGTGCGAAAAGCTGATCCCTTAAATCACGATAACGCACTTTTTCAACATCGATATTGCCGAGTAAATTGCATTTCTTAAATCCAGAGGCTTTCTCAACGATTGCCCAAGAATTTACGTTGTCAACGGAACAGATCTCCAGGCCAACCAAATCAACTTGATCGGCTGCCGCTCTAGCCCTGGCATGGTGATAAGGGCCAAATCTCCGCCAAATAACGACCACCGAATTCGGCTGTGCGGTTTTCATAACTTACCAACATCTAAATTGCGCACGGGGAGCGAAGATCGCGATTCCGCTACTGCTAAACGTGAGCGTTGCGTGTAGAGCTAAGGCTCTTACAGAGCGCTTGTGAGCCAGGACGGTTACAGGAGCCGTCTGAATGGTCTTGAGCAGTGGCTGCACAGCCGGCACGTCGGGCTGTTCGCTGGTAGTTATGATGCACGCTCTTAACTGGGCCAAAAGCCGTTCCTTTTCCCGAGGGTATTTTGATACCTTCCGACTTTTTTACCGCAAGAGTCGGTTTTACATCCAACCTGCCTAAACAGCTTCCGAGTACAAAAAAGAACGACAGCGATAAGACGTTTAAGTTTACCGCCCTCGGGGCGAACATCATCATTATACAATAACCTACCAGTAAACAGACCGCAGGCCAGTCTCGAATCTTGACAGCATATGCTACCGCCCAAGCGACACCCACAACGAACAGAACAACTCCTAACAATCCATTTTCTGCAAGCAATATTAAAAAACCGTTGTGGACAGCGAGGCCTTCTCTAGCCAGAGATATTTCATCCGAACGCCCAAATCCGATACCAAAAAACGGATCCGAAAGCCATAGCTCAAATGCGAGAGCCCATGTTGGAGTTCGACTTACGAACCCAGTCCCCAAACCACGATAGGGATCCGACAGTAGGAGAACCCTATCGCTTACAAAGCTGAAACTGGAATTCAGAAAGTCGTAAGTCTGAAGCGGAAAGATAAAAAAAGTGAACACTATCAATGCGACGATAGCTACAGCCAACGGTAGATATCTCGACCGACTTGCCTTTTCAACAACCAGCGACCATAAACTCCATCCAAGTACAGGGAGTACTAATGCGAGCATCGCTCCTCTTGATTCAAAGACAAACATCAGGTAAATCGAGGCACAGAGCCCTAGCAGGCGAAAAAGCAGTTGCCTGAAGAATAGACTTGCAAATCCCACACAAGCGGCCACTTCGCCCCACCAGTTCGGATGTATGCCAAAGACTGCGAGACGTCCTTCTACGCCCACCGCTGTAGTCAATACTAAAAAAACTGAAAAGCCACCGAGTACTATCGCTGTGGAGGTCATTATGTATCCGAGATTTTGCCGAAGCCTGGTTGAACCTGCGAAAAGCGCACCAATTAGTAGAACAGATGCAACATTTGCCAAGCGTGCAGCGGCTTCAAAAAGCTCGCCGGCCGCGTACTCCGATAAGTTTATCGCAATACTTAACGTAAAAGTGAGAGCGAATGTGAGCACATATAATGCCCTCATTACTGGCATACGAGCAGCGCGCCATCTATACACCTGCCAAGCGCACAAGAGACAAAAGGTCAAAACAGCAATCTGCATACGAACATCTACTACCGGTTCGTATACAAACAGAATAGCAATTGCGGAAAGCGACAGGCCCGACAAAATTGAACCAAAGCTTTTAACGCTGCGCGTCAGGTACAAACTCACAGTCATGTCGGATGTCCGTTCGTTGGTAGGCTAAACTGCTTGCAACTAACTCAAAAAGCAAATTTATTCAAAAGCCGACAACAACATACAATAATGGGCCGTCCTGGTTATACAAAATGCTTAAATCCAATATGGGCGATTACATTTTGCGGATCCTGCCGCTAACGCTTTCCGGCTCTCTCCTCTGTTAGCACAGACACGGCCAACTCCCTCACAGGGAGGGCTACCGGCAGCTGGTCCGCCTATCATAGCCTTACCCGAACCGGCTTCCGATTTTGTGCGATAGACTTTGTCGCAGAATGACCCAGCGCACTCTTCAGCATGTGCGCCAGTCACCTCCCTAAAACCTAACGCTGCCGCAGGGCCAGTGGGCTCAGCGGCAGCCTCGTAAGGCCAATTCAGCACACAGACAAACTTGCATACGACTCTATAGCATTTACGACATTCAGGATAAAAAGGGTATTTCCAAGCCTCCACCTTTTTATTGATCGTGAAGCGGAATGAAAAGGCCTCGAAACGAGTTTTACGACTTTTCGGCTTCGAATGCAACCGCATCACGAAATCTATGTTCTTCTTCAACAAGACAGAACATTCGGTCCACGCAATCATTAAATTCACAGCGTCTGACTACTTTGAAGCCATGCGAACTCAACCGGTGCGCCAATCCCACCGTATCCCACATCCACATGTGGTGACGATTTCCCAATAGACTCTGCAGTTTGTGGAAGATACTGCGGTCACCCGCCTCGCGGCCAAGAGAGGTGCGCCGCATAAATACATCATTCGCATCAGTCGCGCCACTTTCTAATTCTGCCACGTACGAACGCGCCGCCTTTTCAAGATCTGGTACAACAACGCGGAAAAGCCCACCCACTGCCAGTATCCGATATACCTCAGCAAGCGCCTTTTCAAAATCTTCCCTAGTTAGGTGCTCTAACACATGCGACGCGTATACGCCTCGACAAGAATTTGGAGGGACCGGCAAGCCCCTCACGATATCCCCATATCGAACATTCTTTGGAAATCTAGCCGCATTTTTCGTATAAGCCAATCCAACAAGTGGGAGACGCTCGAACCGTAACGTTGGCGAGGCGTCAAAATTTATCCATTCCGAGGGAGCAGACCATCCGCAGCCGAACTGCACGTATAAGTTCTTCAACGTCTCAGTCCCCTTCTTTCTTTCCGGTAACGACTAAAGCAAGCCTATGCAATACACGCACGCGCATTGCAGCGCTTAACGCCATGTAACAAAGAGCGATCACGCAGAAGATTATTGCGACCGCGAATGCCAAGAGGGTCCAGGTGTTTGGTTCCTTTATTGCCAACAACACCGTTTTTACAGTTCCATAACCCATCAAAAAACTAATCAGCGCTGAACCTAAGCCAAAGAAAAAATATTCTTTCCAAGCGACACGATAATATTTCACCATTAGCGTCGCACCTAAAGCTCCCTGAAATGTCGCTTCAGAGAGCGCCAAACCGCATACGATCCCTATAAGGCCAAAGTGCGAGCCGAGCAGAAAAATCGATCCAGCACTTGCCAACGCCTGTCCCAATAGGATCGTCGCAAGTGGTCCGGGCAAGTTCGCAAGCTGCATCATTGCAAGGGCCGGCTGAACCGGCGTGATCACAGCAAGGGCCAGGAAGAGTGGCGCCGATATAGCGGAATCATTCGAGACAGCCCCGCGGACCCAAAGTTCGAAGATTATCGGCAAAAGCGCCAAACTGATTCCTGAACCGAATCCGCCGAGCGTTGAAAGCCCTCGACTCAATAATATAATTGACGCTCTGACGCTTTCGGGCCCACCCCGAGACCGAAGTCTCGCTACTTCAATCGCCCCCACGCGGGAGAACTCTCGAATTACCATTCTCCATAAATTCACAATAGTACGGAGCGTAAAGAAGAATACTAATGCATCTGCGGATCTGATCAACATCTCAACAATCAAGTTGATCCCTGAGATTAAAAATACATCAACTGCAATTGGAACGAAGTAGAAAAGAATAGTCTTAATCGGCAAATCTATCCGCTGGAAAGCAGGCCTATTAACGAACAAAAATCGATGATCTTTCCGGCACAAATCAGCGATCATAATCGACCACCGACCGAAGAACTCAATAATGAGCCAAGAGAGTGCGAACTCAAAAAGTCCGCCTCCGATGCTGACGACAAATAAGCAAAAGCAGGTGCGAATTAAAAAAATTCCAGCATAATGGAATTCAGTTCGGCTATATTTACCTAGTCCGCCATAAATAGCTCTTGGAATAAGAATCATCGAAGAGTTGACGAATGTCAGAGACAATAAAAATAGTACAACAGCTCCGTCTGCTTCTGATAGCATTTTTAACGAAAATATTGAAAAAAAAATCTGAGGCACGCACACCCAAAACAATAGTACGTAAGAAATGGATGAAGCAGCCATAAATATTATGGCCCAAGCTAAGTAGCGCTGAAAGAGTGCAATTTTTCCATCGCCGATGGCTAGCCGCAGCTTACTTTCTAAGAATTGGGGCAAACCAGCGAAAGCTAATGGCGTAAGGCCTGCAAACGACAACAGAACTATATAGTCTGCGAATCCAGCTACGCCCCAGTTTGATATTAGGATTGGAACAGATAGAAGATGTGATAATGCGACAACGCTAAAACTACACGTATTAGCCATATACCCCCGAGTAATATTTAGTAACATTGACGATATCTTCTCGATTGCAAAACGTCGGAGGCTATGGTTATTACCGTCGTGAAGGCAAAAAAAGATTCAAAGGTTTTCTTTCTAACTAACTTTAGTCCATTTGCTTTAGCATCTGACTGCAAGAGAATTTGCTCACTAGGCTGGAAACCGCGAAAAAGACGATAGCAGGTCGCTAGAATGCTTAAGCTCTACCTTTGCTAGAATTGCGCCAGGCTTTCGCACTTTGAAATTTATCTGCTCCAAAACGGTCCTGGGCTGCCGATGTCGGTGCTTGCCGGACAAGGCTGACAAGTTTGTCCCGACATGCAAGCGGGCTTCGCGCCTCAGGGTGCGCTGCTTTAAATTGCCCCGAAACTGCGGCCTCGACCAACGCAATAATGTTCTCTGCAAGTTTCTGCGGCTGATTGAACGGCACGCATGATACGGCATCGACCGTCGATGCCAACTCATAAAGTGGCGAACCCTCCTCAGCCGTGCACAAAACCGGCCGCCCGGCCGCCAAGATCATGAACAGCTTGCTCGGCATTGCGAACTCGGCGCCCTCGGCGCGCTGCGGGACCAAGTGAACGGCGGCGTTGGCTAGGGCTTGGTTGAATTCGCTTTTAGGCACGAACGGCTCGAAAGTCAGGTTCTTGAGATGCAGTTCGCGCGCACTGGCCTCGAGGATCGCCTTCTGGGTACCCTCACCTCGCAGGACAAAGCGAATGTCTGGGCGCTCGTCCTGCAGGAGGGCTGCTGCATCGAGCACCTGCTGGAGGCCTTGTTTTCTCCCGAAGTTCCCGCTGTAGACAACGGTGTTGCGGTATTGCTCGTCGAGCGGCAGCTGCTCGATGTGACTGACATCGACGAATGGTGGCATCACCGAGATCGGCGTCGACACGCCGCCATCCTCCAATACTCGCTCCATTGCGCTCGTCAGGACAATGCAGTGGTCGACACGGTTGAAGGCCAGCCGCTCCAGGCCACGCATCAGGCCCATGGCAAGCTTTGCCGGGCCGATCTTTAAGCCGGCAGCGAGGCCTGATTGGATGTCGTGGACGAGGGCGATCCGGCGTTCTGCCTTGGCTGTGTTGCCAATGAGGACAGAAAAGGTGGACGGGCACATGGCAACGACGGTGTCGAAACCCTTCAATTGCGGCTGCCGCAGCCGCCACCAGAAGGCCGCAGCCATCAGGCTTTCGGTGATCAAGCGGTCGAGAAAGCCGCCGCGGCGAAACGGAACAAAGGGCACCCTATGGATGTCGATGCCGTCCACGGTCTGGCGGTCGTGCCCGCCCTTGGCGTAGTCGGGCCAGACCCGGCGTTCCGGGAAGTGGGGGCGGGTGGTGAGGACAGTCACGCTGCAGCCAGAATCGCGAAGAATCTTCGCGATATTGTGCATGACGGGGCCGCAGCCGGAGAGCTCGGGCCAATACCGCTCGGTGACGATGAGCACGCGCGTGGGGCCGTTGGCTTTAGGCGGCACGGGTGCGCATCGATTGCTCTTGGGCCAAGTAATTCTTTCCACGCTACCGCAGTCCGGGTGACTCTGAGTCATCCAGACGGGTTCGGATCAATGGGGCCGACGACGCGCCGGCCGTTATCGCAGCGATGCCGTCAGGCGCCGCTTATGCCAAAAAGCACTGGCACAGCTCGATGACAGTTCCGTTCCATGACATCAAGTAGCAAGGTTCATGCCGCAGCCGCGAGGCTCCGGCATTCCAGCGTGACGGTGCGCTCGGCGCCCATGATCTCCAAGAACACAGTAGCGCGGCCGTGGTCGTCCAGGCCTGCCAAGCGGCCAAGCTGGTCGGCGAAGGGGCCGGTGAGCACGCGGACGGGGCCGCCGATGGCGAGGCGGGGGCCGAGATCGACCAGATCGGCATCGTCCACGAGGTCCTGCAGGCTTTCGACAACGCCCTTCGGCACGGGCTTGGGCAGGATGCCTTCCATGATGAGGGAGGCGACACCCAAGCTGCCGTTGATGCGGCGCCACTGGTCGCGGGTCATGTCCAGGGGCGTGAAGAGGTAGCCTGGGAAGAGGGGAGCCTTGACGGTGCGGGTCTTGCGGGCATGGCGGACGGTCTTCAGCAGGCACGGCATGAAGGTGCGGAAGTTTTGTTTCGCCAAGTTGATCAGGGCTGTGGATTCCTTCCGGGGCTGCGTCTGCACGCAGTACCATCGCTCGTTTCGGGACGCGTGGTCGGTCAGTTCCATTTGACGCACCCGCCATGCCCCTCTGGGCTAACCGAGCCGGAATCGACTAAGCGAGCAAAGAGGCAGTCTTCCTGGACAATCCGACCGTTTGCTGTCTGAGCGGCCTGTTTCCAGACCTGCACAAAGTTCGCGTCGGCAAGAAAGGTCATGATCTCTTCACTTAGCGCTTGGCCCTCGTAGAGTTCTTCCAAGGACAGCTCAAGATAAACATAATCGATTTGCTGTAGTAGCGTAGCCGCGCCCTGCAGCGCTTCACGCTCGAAACCCTGGATATCGAGTTTGAGAAGAACCGGCGATTCCATGTTCTCAACCGAAAAGTGTTGATCCAAACGAATCACAGAAACGTCTCGGGTGCCGACTGGCTTAGTGTCAGGAAAATAAGCGATTTGTTTGGACGATAGGCGCAGCAGTGAGGAGCTGTCCTGCCGGTTGGAGATGTGCATCGTGGCATGGCCCGGCTCCATGCCGACGGCGAGCTCGTGGAGCTCGACATTGGGTGTCGCCGACAAGACCTTGCGGAACGTCGCCGCCGGTCCCGGTAGCGGCTCGTAGGCTACGATCCGACAGCCGGGCCATGCCACGACGGAGAAGAGCGCGAATTGGCCCTTATTCGCCCCGACATCTATGACGGTGCGCGGTCGGATCATTGTCGTCAGCGGGCGATGCTCGATCGTAGCAGCCACGCCATGACGCAGCCCATGACGCCATACAGGGTTGGTCATGAGTTCGCCGGCCTTCTTTGCTAGGCGCCACGCCTCGATTGGTCTCATGGAATGGCCACAATTTCAGACCGAAGCGGCATCCAATTGGCGAACCGCCAAGTAGTCCCCGTCACAGCTCCTGCCCTCCGATGCTGGCACGGGCGACTGACACAGCTGAAAAGCAAAATTTCATGAGGTAAAAAGTTGCCTTGATGCCGGCAGAGCCGGCAAACTTAGTCGGCCTCATTCCGCCGCCTCATAGACGACCCGACCCGAAGCCCGTTCCCGACACAAGCCCGCCAGATCCGCCTGGACCATTTCCTTGACCAGATCGGCAAACCGCGTGGTCGCTCGCCAGCCGAGCTGGTCCCTCGCCTTGGTGGCGTCGCCCTGGAGATGGTTGACTTCGAGCGGGCGGAAGTAGCGGGGGTCGACCTTTACCAGGGTTCGGCCGGTGGCCTGGTCGCGGCCGGTCTCCTCGGTGGCCTCGCCCTGCCAGATCATGGTTTTGCCGGTTTCGGCGAAGGCGCGGGTGATGAACTCACGGACGGTGTGGGCTTCGCCGGTGGCGAGGACCCAGTCGTCGGGGGTCTGGTGCTGGACGATGCGCCACATGCCTTCGACGTAGTCACGGGCGTGGCCCCAGTCGCGGCGGGCGTCGAGATTGCCGATGAAGAGCTGGTCCTGGAGGCCGAGCTCGATGGCAGCGACGGCCCGGGTGATCTTGCGGGTGACGAAGGTTTCGCCGCGCAGCGGGCTTTCGTGGTTGAAGAGGATGCCGTTGGAGGCGTGGAGGCCGTAGCCGTCGCGGTAGTTCCTGGTGATCCAGTAGGCGTAGAGCTTGGCGGTGGCGTAGGG
>CAYZWN010000106.1:0-15056 GCA_964482185.1 uncultured Roseivirgaceae bacterium | reverse complement strand
CCCTGAATAGGGAACATTGTCTATGGTAATTTTTTCGCGAAGCAGTTCAATATCCAGCGGCTCATCGATGCCATATCTCTTGATGGTCACTTTTAGTTTGGTGTTGGCCTGGCCTTTGAGTAATTGGCTTATTTCGTTTGTGTTTTTATCTCTCACATCCAGGCCATCAATAGTCAGTATCTCATCGCCTATTTTAAGACCTGCCTTATTTGCGGGGAAACCCTTATATGGCATCATGATCATATTTCTTCCGTTTCGGGAGCCTATGACTGCGCCTATGCCTCCGTACTGCCCGGTCGTCATTGTGCGGTAATCTTCTATATCATCCTCAGGGATATAATTGGTGTATGGATCAAGCGACGCGAGCATGGCATCGATTCCGGTTTTGATAAGTGTATTGGGATTGACCTCATCGACATAATATGCGTTTACCTCTTTGAATAAAGTGGCGAAAATGTCGAGATTTCTCGTGATCTCGAAGTATCGCTCATTCGGGTTGTTGAAAGCAAGCAATCCGAGAACCACCACGGCAGCAAGGATGAAAGCCGGAATTTTTATTTTTTTCATTTAATTAAGATTTGTATCGGCTTTTACCAAACGAATAAAAACCTGTTTTAGTTTATTTTCAATCTCCGCGAAAGGTAACTTTGATTTGCTAATATAAATAAGCGCCATCGACAATGAAAATGCGGGGTCTGATTTATCCTTCAGGATGTTGCTATTAAGCCGGTAAGCTTCACGCATTCTGCGGCGGATTAAATTTCTTTCGGTAGCCTTTTTAAAATTTCTTTTAGAAACGGAAAACAAAACTTTATTTTCTCCCGGTTGATGCTGAAATCTGAAAAGAACTTTAAATGGGTATAGAAAAAAAGAGGAACCGTTATCGAACAGTTCCTGGATTTCTTTTTTGTTTCTTAATATTTCATGCTTTTTTAGAGAGAAGCCCACTCTTGGAATTTTATAATCAATCAACAAGCGATAATATCTGTTAACGCTTGTGTTTTCTTTCGTCCGCCACAGTCAATTTCTTCCTTCCCTTGGCTCTTCTGGATGCTAATACAGACCTGCCGCCGGTGCTTGCCATTCTGGCCCTGAAACCATGTTTGTTACTCCTTTTTCTTCTTGAAGGTTGAAATGTGCGTTTCATTGTTTTGTTCTATTTCGATTTTCAAATGGCCTGCAAAGGTAGAAAACAAAAATTAAAATACCAATAAGCTTGCGAATTTTGAAAATTATAATTGACGCCTGTTTAAAACTCGATCATGGCCTTCATGACCCCATCTGCATAATGATCAACCAGGTCGAAGGCTTCCTTGGTCTGATCGAACCTGAATCTGTGCGTCACCATTTGTCTTGCGTCAAAAATTTTCTGATCCATCATGTCCAGGGTAGGCTCCAAAGCGTGATTTTGCCGGCGGACGTTGGTAAAGGTGATTTCCTTTCTTCTGGCTTTATCAGCAGAAAATTGCCAGTTGTCAAATTCAGGTATGCCGATCATCATGAGTTTTCCTCCCGGTTTCAGCAGATCCACCGCGTTGTCGAGGGCTTCCTGCTTGCCGCAACACTCAAATACGACGTCCAAAAGTTTTGGCTCCATGGCAGAAATTTCGGCAACTATATCTTCTTTGTCCGGATTCCCGGCATAATTCACGCCGAGCTTTTTTGCCATGTTGAGGCGTTCTTCGATTTTGTCAGTCACATAAACCGATCCGGCGCCCATGGCCATTGCAGGCAGTAGCACGCTCATGCCTATCGGGCCAAAGCCGAGAATGCCGACTGTCGCTCCTTTCATCGGAATGGATTGCCTGATTGCGTAAACACCGATGGCGAGCGGTTCAGACAGTGCACCGTCATCCAGGATCATATTTTCAGTAAGCTTAAAACAACTGGTTTCAGGCATGACAATGTATTCCGATAAGCAACCATCTGCCTGACCGGGGCAGCCGAGAAATCTCAAATTGCGGCAGGTATGTGGTCTCCCGACATTGCACTGGTCACAGTTCCAGCAGGGCATGGCCGGTTCTATTGCAATCGTATCGCCAACTTTCACAGTCTTCACAGCTTTTCCTGTTTCAACCACGGTTCCGGCACCTTCATGACCTACAGGGAAGGGGTATTCGACAACCTGGCTGCCGATTTTTCCGGTGGTATAATAATGAATATCGGAGCCGCAGACCCCCACGCGCTCCATTTTGATCAGTACATCATTGTCGTTAACGATTTTTGGATCAGGCGCTTCAATCATTTCCATTTTCCTGATACCGGTAAGAACCATTACTTTCATAATTCATCTGTTTTTATATCACAAAAATATTCACAATTAGTTCGAATTGCATACTGGCCTGTCCTGAAATCAGAGCGTACTTCATTGGAATTTCCGGATTGAGTTTTAGAATTTGATTTTTGGAATTCGAAAAAAAGTGGTCACTGGTCAATAGCCAATGGTATACCTATCGACCTAACAGCCTAACAACCTATCGACCTAACTAAGTAGAAAATCCAAATCACAAAAATCAAAAACCAAATAAATCCCAATAATAGACCAAATTTCAAAAAAACAGGCTTTGGATATTGAAGATTGACTTTTGGAATTTATTTGTGATTTGTGATTTGATTTTTGGAATTTGCTTTGCGCTATTTGCTTTATAAACAGACATTAAATAGCCCTTTCGACCCGGCTTGTCGTAATTTGACTGATGATAATGCCGGGGAATTGCCTGGTTCATATCAAAATTATTAATTCCGATTTTTTAGCTTTAGCACTTGTAAAATGAATGACTCATCAAAAAACACCCATTTATGCACAATTTGAAATCTGAAATATTGGCTTACAGGCAGGAATGTGAAAAACACCTGAATACCGAATTACTCCCTTTCTGGCTTAACAGGGCCATGGATACTGCCAATGGCGGTTTACTGACCCATTTCGATAAAAATGGCCATGACACAGGGGATGATGAAAAATCGATGTTAGGTCAGGCGCGCAGCATCTATTCCTATGCCTCAGCCTACAGAAACGGTTATGGCGGAGAGCAAACTGCCGGGCTGGCCAAGCACGGCGTTGACTTTCTGATCGAAAAAATGTGGGACGACCAATACGGCGGATTCTATTGGATGGCTGACAGAAAAGGAGCAGTGCTTATTGATGAAAAAATACTGTATGGCCACAGTTTCGCAATTTATAGTCTCAGTACATATACCCTCGCTACAGGTGATCAGCGGGGCGTTGAGTACGCAGAAAAGGTATTTGATTTAATTCAAAAATATTGTGTTGACACGCACTATGGCGGCTATTTCGAGATGTTCCATAGAAACTGGGAACTGAAAGGCCCCGGGTCAGCAGGCGGCGACCGCAAAACACTGGATGTGCATATGCACCTGATGGAGGCTTTCACTACACTTTATGAATGCACAGGCAAGGAAGTGCACCGCAGAAAACTGCTTGAAATCATTCAACTGATCACCGAAAAGATATTGCATCCGAAATATAAAACAGGTGTTCCACAATTTTTCGCAGACTGGAAAGTGGCACCTCAAATCAAATTTGATATTATCTGGGGCTGGGATCGTTTTACTGAAGACGGATCAAAAGGGCAGGCTGAAGACAATACGAGCTATGGCCACAACGCAGAGTTTGCCTGGCTGCTTATGCATGCACTGGATGTTTTGAAGGTACCATTATCCGACTGTAAAGATATTATTACCAGCCAGTTTGAGCATGCCCTGAAAGATGGCATTGACTGGGAATATGGCGGCGTATTTGTGGAAGGTTCACACGCCGGCGGGGTATATGACAGGGAAAAAGAATTCTGGCAAAATGCTGAAATGCTCATTGGCCTGGCACAGGCATGCCTGGTGTTGGATTTGGAAAAATACTGGCCGGTTTATAAAAATGTCCATCGGTTTGTCTTCGACAAGGTCATAAATCATGAAATAGGGGAATGGTGGCCGCTGCTCACCCGCCAGGGAGAACCGATCTGGACGCACATGAGCCACAACTGGAAAATTAATTACCACACCATAAGGGCCATGATTGAAACCATTAACCGGTTAAATAAATTGCCGGAAAAAATCAACTAAAGTTGGATCAAAACAAATCTTTAAATCACTAAACGCACTCAAAGAATTGGAAATCACACTTAATGGCATTGACTGGACCATCGGCAGTTTTGTTCTTTTCGGAAGCCTTTTCGTAGGCTTGTACATGGCTAAAAAAAACAAGGCCGGTCAAAACTCATCGAATTTTTTTCTTGGTGGCCGTAAAATCACCTGGCCCATCATTGGCGCTTCGCTCTTTGCTACCAACATTGGCGCTGAGCACCTGGTTGGCCTTTCGGGGGATGCTTACCGCTATGGCCTTTCGGCAGGATCGGTAGAACTCACCACGGCCATCACCCTTGGTTTTGCCTGCGCTTTCCTGTTTCCCTACTACATTAAAAATAAGATTTTTACCATACCCGAATTCCTCGAACTGCGGTTCAACCGGCAGGCCCGGACTTTTTTTTCAGGCCTGATGCTCATAATCAGCGTCATGACCAAGCTGGCCTTCACACTGTTTGCCGGCGCCCTGGTGCTCAACAGCCTGCTTGGCTGGAACGTCATGACCACAGTGTTTTTTATAGGCATGGCTGTAGCGGTTTTTACAATGATTGGCGGCTTCACGGCTGTGGCCTACACCGATACCATCCAGGCTGTAATTATGATCGTTGGCTCCTCTATCATGCTTTTTATTGGGTTGGACCAGGTGGGAGGCTGGGAAGGCCTTATGACAAAAGCCCCTGAAGCCATGAGTATAGCCAGACCTTATGACGATGCCACCTACCCGCTGTGGGGCATCATTGCAACGGCATTCTACGCCGGCATATTCTACTGGGGTATCGACCAGGTAAACGTGCAGCGCACGCTTGCGGCACCCAACCTGCATCACGCGCGCTGGGGAGCCATGTTTGCGGTGTTTCTGAAAATGTTTCCGATCTTTATTTTTGCCCTGCCGGGTGTGATTGCTTTTGCATTATTTCCAGGCCTTGAAGGCGACGAATCCAGGAATACTTTTGTCCTGTTGATCAATAATCTCCTGCCGGCAGGCCTGCGTGGTCTGGTACTTTCATCACTTGTGGCTGCGCTGATCACCTCCCTGATTGCCGTGCTGAATTCAGTCTCCACGCTGGTAGTGCGCGACTTTATTATTGAATTTAAGCCAACACTGAGCGACAAAAAGCAGGTATTTGCCGGTCGGGTTGTGATTTTTTTTGCTACCCTGCTGGGAATTGGCGCTGCTTACATTGTTTACAAAAACGAAGAAGGCTTGTACAAATACCTTCAAACCATCACAGCATACCTTGTCCTTCCGGTTTTTCCAGCCATATTCTTTGGCATCATCAGTAAAAAGGTGACCCTTACAGGCGCCAGGGTCTCTGTGCTGGCCGGAATTATCCTTTCTACTATTTTTGTTATCGATCAGTTTAGCGGACCTGAAGCGGGACAAAAGCTATTCCCATTTCTGCATTACAAGCTCACGCTGAACTTTGGTTATCGCGGGCTTTGGGCTACCTTTCTGATCACAGCTATCCTTTTTGGTGTTTCAGCATTTACTGAGAAAACAGCTCCGGAAAAACTGGTCCGCACGACGGTTGATTATTCCAAAATGCCGGAAAAATTTGCCGGCATCACGGACTGGAGACTGCATCTGGCTATTCTCTCCATCATCACAATCTCGCTTTATATATGGCTGAGTTAGAAAGCACCAGGCGAGCCAATTATTATGGGCGTTTTTTCTTCGATCTAATCTTGAAAAAAGCGGTCAGGTAATTAACGATGGATGATAAGCTGCCTTTTGATTTGGAATACAGGGAAAAACCTATTTTTGCAGTGGCACGAACACCTAAACAATTTATGACTGTTTGCACTAACGAACAGCCTATTTCAACACCGTAATGGTGCCTTTGTAAACCTTTTCATATTTATTAATGGCAATCAGGTAATAGTAAACCCCGGAAGGAACTTCCGATCCATTATAGGTACCATCCCATTCCCGGTAAGGAGAATTGGTTTCAAAGATCTTTTTACCTGTCCGTGAAAAAACTGTTAAATAAATATCCTCGTATCGCACAAGATTGCCAATATTCCAGGTATCGTTCGTGCCATCGCGGTTGGGGGTGAATCCCGATGGAATGTCAAGCTCAACAAATGTATCCTCGAATTCAATTTCCCGGACATAAGGGATGCTGCTTGTATCGACATCATAAAGCACTATTTCAATTTGCCGCGTGGCAGTCCGGGGAGCCAGATTCTTTAGATTTACATACCTGATTGATCTCAATGCTTCCTGATAATTTTCAGTTTTTTCAAATCCCGAAACTGTCAATATACCTGCATCTTTTTTCCATTGAAAGTTTAATCCGCTCTGTGGAACAAAATAGAGCGAGTCTTCTTCAGGAAAATAATTATTGACAAAAGTGAGTGTCATCTTTTCGAGCTTATCATTGTCAACATCCCTTACTATTGCAGAATCGGTAATAGACACACTCTTTTCACCAAATTCATATAGTACGGGATCCACTTCGAAATTAACAAGCTCAGGAGGATCATTGACAGGTGTAATAAAAATAGTCACACGCTGGTGCACCAGTGCGTAATCACGACCATCAGAGGCATTCCAGTCAAAAACGTCCAGTCCATAGTAGTCCCTTTTTGGTACATAAATGAGCGCATTCAAGTCATTTGCTATGATCTCCGCGCCCGTAATTAGCAGATTGTCATATAGAAAAAGCTGTCCATTCAGTGGCACGTTGACAACTTTCCAGAACATGATTGAATCATTATCTGCATCGCTAAACCGTGAGCTAAAAACACTTTTTTCAAAAAATATTGTATCGTCCTCCTGTATGTTTTTAGTAATTGAACTTAATACCGGCAAATTATTGGGAGGTCGTACTGTGAGGGTATAGGTTTGCTCGTCATATGCTCCAATTTGGTCTGATACGCTTATTTTGATCGTGTACTGGCCGACTGTTCCGGATGGCGGTGTGCCAAAAATGAGTGCCTGCCCGTTCGATTGAACCGTATATTTCAACCAGGGTTGAACTACCGGAGGCAAATCAATTATAAAGCTCAAAACATCTCCCGGATTGGGGTCTGTGGCAGTAATTAAGTATGTATATTCTTTTCTGACATCTGCAATTGAGTCCGGAATACTGGTGATAACCGGAGGATCATTATTTATTTGTATCGTCGCTGTAATTACATTGCCACCTAATTGAGAATTTTGAGGACCTAATGCGGCCTGGATTTTGAATGAACCATTACCAGAGCCCCCCAACACAGGGGTAAATTTCAGTCCGGCATTGCCCTGTGCAAACGTTATAAAGGAATTGTTAAGAATAGGAGAAACACCATCGTTATGGTACAAGGTTCCATTTTTGATTGCACTGATTTTAAAGTGGGTTACTTCTTCGCCATCAACAGGATTGCGTGAAATTACCAAGCCGGACTTCGTTTGCTGATCCCGGGTTGTAGTGGCATCGGTAACCGTGGGTGTATCGGCAACAGGCTCAACAGTAACCAACAAATCCCGCGATACCAGATTATTTTGGGACGCTCCATTATTTACTGTAACTGTAATTACAGCAGTCCCAAATTTGTCGGGAGCAGGCGTAAATAACAAGACTCCGGTGGAACTGCCCTGCACATACTCTATGGTAATACCTGTAATCAATTCCGGGTTGTTGGTTATGGCTGTTATTGTCA
This sequence comes from uncultured Roseivirgaceae bacterium, assembly GCA_964482185.1. GTDB lineage: Bacteria > Bacteroidota > Bacteroidia > Cytophagales > Cyclobacteriaceae > JAAUQL01. The sequence continues at coordinate 7,310 of CAYZWN010000106.1, read as the reverse complement.
GTTTTTGATCATTATTTCCGCCGGCGGATATCCCGGTTAGTTCTACCAACTGCTCACCGCCATCTTCTTTCAATGTGACGGGGTTTAATTCATCAAGCGTAGGGGAGATATATTTTTTCTCTACAATGATCTTAAAGCTTTGCGGATCACTTTCGTTTCTTCCTCCATTATTTGTATCACCATTGTCTTTTAGTATCACAGAAATCATTGCTTCCCCACTTGTGTTCAGGTTGGGCTCAAAGGTTAGTTCGCCATTTTTTGCATTAATCTGAGGATAGTTCCTGAATGATAAATTGCCTGTTATTGATTCTGTACTGAGTGCGAAATTTAACTTCTGATTCAACTCCGGATCACCATCATCGATATCCAAAGCAAAATCCTTGATTGATGCCGCTCCGCTATTTTCATCCACAATTATTGTATTGGTCGACAGCTTAAAAGAAGGCGCACCATTTACCGCTGTTACGGTTACCGTAAATGATGTTTCGGTGATGTTCCTGCTCGGCATGCCATCATCAAGCCTGACTACAATCTTTGCTTTGCCATTTGCATTTTGCAGGGGTGTACATCTTAAACTCCCGGTTGTGGACGGGCTCTGATAATCTACATGCACTATATCGATTAGATTCGTGTTTTCTGACCAGGCCGTTATGGTGACAGTTTGGTTGAATTCCCATAATCCTGGAGAAATCCCGCTCATCTGCACGGTTTGTTCATCACTGTTTTCCAGAATCGGTCCGTAATCCGGAATTCTATTTATTGTAGGTCGCCGGTTAGTCTGGGAATAACTGATCTCGTGTACAAGAATTAGTACCAATACACTAAGTATAATTACCCTCATATTTTGATTGTTTGATTATACATATACTGAAAATTAAAATAAATATTGAAAGAATCCTAAGTCAATTTTATTTTAATCCGGATTATTCATTAAAATCATGAATAATGATTGGAAGGCTACTACCGGGCTAATGACAAACCAGAGCTGGTAGAGAAGTTAAAACTTCTATCGTTTTTGACGCGCCGACGTTCCTAAATCACATAAAACAAACTTTATCAGGAATAACCGTTTTCTTCCTCCTCCCGGGTTGAGGAAGGCACCAGAAATTGATTAAGAAAAATTTTTTTTAAAACTAAGTGCCGCAGGCTACTGAATCCCAAGTGCTTCATTTTGTGTGTAGCCTGTATTTTTATTATACAATTTCTAATCCGGTTCTTTTTACTAAATCAATCAACGGAGAATTCACATCAGCGTTAAATCTTCCCTTTCCAACAAGATAAGGCTCAATTTTTGAATTTACTTTCCTTGTTAAACTCCAAATCTTACCAGACAAATAGTCATCCTCGTTTTCTGTCACGATCATTATATCTATATCGCTATCATCTTCAGCAGTGTTTGATAAATAGCTGCCATACAAATAAGCTTTGTTAATGGTTATGCCTTCTGAGCGAAGAATAATAATATACTTTTTTAATAGCTCTATAATTTCTCTTTTAGCCATTGCAACAACGCTTTAGTTTTATTGAAATATTCACTGACTTTTAAATTGTCTGGTAAAACAGGATTGTAATCAGGGTATCGCCCTTGTAATTGATACTTCATTAAAATCCCCAAAAATATATCAGTCTCCTCATCAAATGTCAGGTCTGTTTTTTCTGAAAGGTAAATCAGGTTATGCGATCTTGGGGCTATTTCTCCGGATGTTTTGACTATATGTGCTTTTAAAGCTTTCTCAATCACCAAATGACAGAAAAACAATCCATGCAAAATTCGTTTTTCTCTAATTAGTAATTCAGCAGTCAATACATCATCCTCTGCTCCCTTAGTCCAATATTCTATCTGCTTTTTTATATCTATCATCCTTGATGAGGTAAAACTTAAAATTACTAAAAACAATCATGGAACAGGTTCATTATCAAGATGAATTTCTTATTTGCCGGCTACTTTTAGCATAACCTACAATTATTTTAAGCACGGTGCCATGCCGCATATCAGCTTATTACCTTTAATTACCCATTTTTCCAAAAGCATCAGATTCACATAAATCAAACTTTATCAGAAATTACACTTTTCTTCCCCCTCCCATCCAGTGACGTGTCACCCTTAAACCGTAAGTATTCCAACAACTTTTAAGGTGATTGGATTAAAATCCTATTCGCAGTTCAGCACACTTAAAACAAAGCATCAACTTTGCAGCTTTCCGACTTCGCGGTTTATTTCAAACCTCATGTCTTTTTACCAACAGAAATCATTCAGCGCCATTTCAATTGATAAAGTACAGGGTTTAATTGCAAAACCGCTGAGACGCAGAGATTTTTATCATAAAAATTTTGACGCATTGCGTCTTCGCTTCTTAGCGAGATATCCTATATTGACATGACCCCGCCAGGATATGTGCAATGGCAAATGACTCAAAAGAATAATTTTTCGGTTTTAAATAATTTCCTTAGTTTTCAATTACAAGATCGGTTCACTATTGATATTCAATGAAACAACTGCTGATAATATTCGGAATCTCAATCATTCAGTTCATCACCGTAAAGTCGGACGCCCAATACGTGTTCTCGGAAAAAAGCCTGGATTACAAAAAGTCGATCCTGCCATATGACCTGCCCTCCATGATTCCGCTGGATGATAGAAACTTTATCCTTTTTCAGGAAGAAAAAAAAGATGTGATGAAGCTGGGGCGCTATGATCAGTACTTCTTCGAAAAGTGGGAAAAATCCATCACGTTCGACCAAAAGGAAAGTGTGCCGCAAATGCTTGTTTCGGGAGATTCCTTACTGATTTTCAGATTTACTGCCCTGAAAGACCAAAAACTGATCAAAGTCTCATTTGATATCCATGATACATCGGGAAAAGAAACCGGCCAAATTAATTGTGAAATACCATTTAGCTTGTCGGAGCAGTTTGTGCCGAAAATTGCCTTTTCTCCGGACAGGTCAAAATTCATGATTTATAATTTTCAGCACACGGGCGGAGCAGCCAGTGAAGTTCAGTTCCATATTTTTAAAACCGGAGAAACCGAGGCATATAGCAAACTTTCCTTACCCGCCGGCAGTTTTCCGCCCGGAATCGAATCCCGCGTGCACCTGGATGATGATGGTGATTTGTTACTAACCACCGTCAGTGCAACAGATTATAAAATCACCACCTACTACCGGGATTCGGCAAGTTCAGAGAATGTGGTGGTCGAAAGCAACTTTTTTCTGGAGCGACCACCGCAGCGCATCGGGCAGATCGAAATTATCCGGCAGGGTGCCAGTTCGTACTTCATCGCCTTTGCGGCACACATCGAAGATGAGCTCATAGGTTATTGTGTTCTGGGTGTAAATGTGGTTCTGAAAACCGTCTTGTTTTCGCACAATCAAAATCTCAGACAGGCTGAAATCAATGAGCTGTATGAAGATTATGCATTGACCGGTGAGAGACAAAAGAAAAAGCGCCTTAAAATTCCGGAAAAGCTGGACAACTTCAGATTGATCCGAAGCTTTGTTACAAATGAGCGCAACATCATGCTCGCGTTCGAGGAGCTGGCGCTGCCGGTATGGTACCACCAATCATATTTCAACCGGAATTTGCCCTGGAAAGTCAGGTCCGATGAAGACAAATATTCGTTTGGCGGCGACTTGTTTTTTTACTGCTTCAATCAGAACGGAGAAATCATCTGGAAAAAGACCATCCAAAAAACCCAATACAGCAAGGGCTCCAGTCATGGATTATCGATGATTCCCCGCGTTAAAAGCGACCGGCTTGACATGCTGATGTATGAATATTCGAAAGGCGGTAATATGTACCTGTTATCACTCAACACCAGTGATGGCTCGATCAGCGAAAAGATCAATCTGTTGCCGGATCGCAAACTGGAATTTCTGAAAAAATACGCAGGTTGGCTCGATGACCGCGCGGTGCTGATTGGCGGTCACAAACCATCAGGTCAAAACAAAAGGTCTCTGTTACTTGTAGAATATTAGCCCTTGTAATTTGTAGAATCATCAGATTAAATATCTTCCCGCCACAGCGGCATGGTCATACATCGCGGGCCACCCAGTCCGCGCGACAGTTCTGAGCTGCTCGTCTCGATCACCTCGACACCGGCTTCTTTCAGGGCCCGGTTTGTAAATTTGTTCCTGTTATAAGAGATCACCCGCCGTGGGCTCACAGCAAATACATTTGCGCCATCATACCATTGCTCCCTGGAAGAAAAATCGGGATTGCCGGCGCCGGTTTCCACCACTTCAAGAAATGGTATTTCCTTTTTGAGCACGGTGATGATCGAATCGTTGATGATTTCCTTATCTATCAGGATTTCGCCTTCTTCATTGACGCCTTTTTGTCTGTACACGCAGGTCTGAAGCACGGAATTCATGGCTTCCGGAAAGGTTACGATCAGATTTTCGTCAATAATCGTGAACACGGTATCCAGATGCATGAAATTGCGCTTTGATGGCAAATCCACCTGATATACGCGCTCTACGCCCGAAAGCTTGAAAACCTGTTTTGCCACCATTTCGATCGCTCCCGCATCCGTCCGTTCTGAGCATCCAATCGCCAGGGCCTTATCCGATAACACAATGATGTCGCCCCCTTCGATTGTTGGCACATCTCCGGCTTCATCCACCGGATAAATCGGATTGAAAATATCCCGGAAGTCCGGATGATTTTGAAATATTATTTTCAGCAAGCTCGATTCCTCCTGCCTGCCGGAGAATTTCATGTAGCTGCAGATTACGCCCGCCTGCACCACTGCGGCAGGATCGCGCATAAAATACAGGTTCGGGCTTGGATTAATGATATATTTTTCTTTCTCCAGCGATTCGATGTACGCTCCGCCGATCTTTTTTCTGAGTTCTTTTACCTTGATACCCGCCACAAGCATGGAAGCGCATTCAGCATTCGAATACCGGGCCAATAAGTCCTCAAGGAGTGCTGACGAATTCATCCTGTGCAGCAATGACTTGAAAAGCTCCGTTTTCAATTGTACATCACGCAATGTTTCGATAAGCAAATCACGCAGCCTGTACACCCTGGCATTCACAGCATCCCGGATCAATGTCCTGAATTCGTCGTGCTCAGTCTGCATGCCTTCCAGGTATGGTACATCCTCAAATAATAATTCACTGGTATTTGCGGGTGTTAATCGCTCAATTTCTTTTCCGGGCCTGTGGGTAATCACAGCACGGAGTTTTCCAAACTCGGAATTTAATTTAAGATTCATCTTAGCCGTTTTTCGATTGTATTAATTATTTCATTTAAATATCGCTCATCCAACTCAGAAAAATCGTTGAGCATTAAACTGTCCACATCCAGTACCATCGCTACTTCACCATTTTTGAAAACAGGAAGCACAATTTCAGACCTGGACTGCGAACTGCACGCAATATGACCGGGGAATGCTTCCACATCCGGAACGATTATGACTTTTTTTTGAACCCATGCCGCACCGCAGACACCCCGTCCCTTCTGAATCCTGGTGCACGCAACCGGCCCCTGAAAAGGCCCCAGCACCAGCTCATTTTCCCTGACAATGTAAAAGCCGATCCATAAAAATCCCAGTGCCTCTTTCAGGGCGGCACAAATATTCGCCAGGTTGGCAATCAGGTCTGTTTCTCCGCTGACCAGTGCTTCAATTTGCGGCAGCAATTCCTGATACGTCTCCTCCCGCGTTAGTCCTTTGGTTATTTTAAGATCTTCCGACATTTACTTTACTTTAAAGTATGTGATCCGGTCGCCCGAAATTTTTTCCTCACCGTCATAAACAGCGTTGGTTAATTGTGGTGCGCGGATGCCTTCTCCAAAACTTAACGGTGCGGTAAACACGCGCGCTTCATCCCAAAAACCCGCCTTTACAAAACTGTTTATAGTCAAAGATCCGCCCTCAATCATCACCGAACGGATGTCGCGATGAAACAAATCATCGAGCAAGGCCGGAAGAAAATCACTTTCAGGCAACAAAACCCATTCGAGGTTATGCACTTTTTCTGAATTTCTGCAATTATAAACAACCGTCGGGATATCCTGACGGAAAAGATGCAGACTATGATCCAGTTCCAGCTTTTTGTCGATTATGAGTCTCAATGGGTCCCTGCCGTGCCAGTCACGCACATTCAGCATGGGATTGTCATACAATGCCGTGTTTTTACCAACGAGAATGGCGTCTTCCTCAGACCGCCATTTGTGTACAAGCTTCCGCGAAAATTCATTGGAAATCCATTTCGAATCATAATCCGGACGGGCAATAAATCCATCCGCCGTTTGCGCCCATTTCAATATAACATATGGCTTTTTATCAATTATTGATTTAAAAAATCGCTTATTGAGTTCAGCGCCTTCATTTTCCAGCAATCCTGTTTCCACCTCGATTCCCGCTTTTTGCAATATTGCGATGCCCTTGCCTGACACCAGCGGATTGGGATCGATATTCGAGATCACCACTCTTTTAACCTGGTGTTTTACCAATAAATCAGCGCAGGGCGGGGTTTTACCATAATGCGAGCAGGGCTCCAGCGTCACATAGACCGTCGCATCTTTGAGCAATGCTTTGTCCTTAACGGATTCCACTGCGAGTACTTCAGCATGCGGTCCGCCGCACTGCCGGTGAAATCCCTCTCCGATGATTTGCCCCTGGTGCACAATCACGCAGCCAACCATCGGATTAGGGCTAACTGCGCCAAATCCAAGCCGTGCCAGTTCGAGCGCCCGGTGCATCAATAGTTTGCTGTTTTCCAATGCTTACTGAATTTGCGGTAAAAGTAAGCCGATTTGGTGAATCATAAAATTTTAAGGACATGCGTTTTTAATTACTTTTGAAGACTTAATCCAATCTCAGATCAGCATGGCCCTGACGAAAACATTCTCACCAAAATCGCTTTACACAAAATGCACGGATGAACTCACCGGCATCTATGAAAACAATGAAGCCAGGCAGATCGCAAAGTTGCTCATGGAGGAATTACTAAATATTTCATTTGAAAAAATCATCATCGATGACCGGGTTTCCCTTGACGAACATCAAATAAGAATGTTTGAGCAAGCGGTTGAAAAACTCAGGAGCAACCAGCCGCTGCAGTACGTACTGGGAAAAGCGCATTTCTATGGCCGTGATTTTTATGTGAACAACAGTGTGCTGATACCAAGGCAGGAGACCGAGGAACTGGTCAGGGAGATCCTCATTGACAACAAAAAAACAGGTTTGCAAATTCTGGACATCGGCTCAGGTAGCGGCTGCATTGGCATAACACTCGCCCTGGAAATGCCTGATTCAACTGTAAGCATGCTGGACGTGAGTGCTGGTGCGCTTGAGGTTTCC
>CAYZWN010000105.1:0-15095 GCA_964482185.1 uncultured Roseivirgaceae bacterium | reverse complement strand
GGGATATTATAGCTGTACATCATCTCCGGGGCTTTTGATATTGCTCAAATGACGGTTCGATACATGCGTATATGCTCTGGTGCGAATCGGGCTGTGACCCAACAGCTGTATCAGATATTTCATTGCATATTCATCACGGGTTCGCCTCGGGACGAACCAAAGCCTGTCCCGGTGCAAATCGTGGAAAAATCTTATCAAAACAATGCTTCATCTATAATGCCCCACTCTGCATGCTGGCCCCCTAGTAAATTATCACGGGTTATTCATCACAAAAAGCCGCAGCATTGTGGCTGACTTCATGATTGAATGTTAGTGAGCTAAATTGGTGCAGGGTTAACCCTGATCACAGAAAATGCAGACACCCGATTTTCCGTGAAGATCTCCAGGGTTTTGGTTTTGCCTATCAAATGCTTGATTGACTTGGCAATTCAAGAACACTGGCGGTTTTATTGCCTTAAGACGAAGTCAATTTGTGATAGATAATCCGATTTAGTCTGACGAAAGCCTTCCCCGCTCAGTACATCTAAAACTCAATTCACACGATTAAAAAAATCTATGGTGTATGCCACCACCTTCTCCAGATTATCGGGTAAACCAGCGCTGTGATACGGATGCCCACCACCAAAAGTGTGGTCTGCACCTTCAATAATTTTTAGTTCTGCCGCCTTGTTCCAGGATGCGATTTCTTTTGCCGACTGCACTGGCACAGTCGGATCGTCTGAGCCATGAATTACCAGCATGGGAATTTTTAGATTTTTCACCGCTTCCGGCACCTGAAGGCGTTCCTGGTTGGCAATGAAATTTTCTACCAGTTGGTAGTCCATTGGCATTTTCTGGTTGGTGCGCGCATTGTGGATATAAATTCTTCCCGCTTTCTTCCAGTACTCGATTTCTGATTTGGAATGCCAAACCTCAAGGTTGTTCACTGCAGCCCAGGTCGCTACAGCTTTGATCCGATTGTCCTCGTATGATTTCAGAATCACGGATGCTCCTCCCCTGCTGTGTCCCATGATATACAGTCTGTCCGGATCTGTCTCTTCCGGCGGCAGGGGTACTTTTCCATTAAAAAGGGCATCGATCAGCACGGCAGTATCATCCAGTTCGATGCAAAAATTATTTTTTGCAAATGCCTCCAGATCAACAAATTCGTTTGGATTTTCAGTTGCAACACCGTTATGGGAAAAATTCATTTTTACGAATACAAATCCCTTGTCTGCAAACCGTTGGGCAACCAGATTGAAGGGGCCCCAGTCTTTAAATCCCTTAAACCCGTGGTTAAAAATAATGACCGGTTTGCGGCGGCCATCTCTGATGAAGCTGGCATCCGACAGAAATGCCCTGTTTTTGTGTTTTGAATGTAGTATGAACTGTATTTTTTCCATTTTTCAGATTTTTACAAAAATTATTGCAGTTTCAGGTCAATTTTAGCGTGTGTGGGGCAAATATATCACAAAAGTCACCATCCGGCCATAAAACATTAAAATCCATAAACTTTGCTTATGTACAAATTGATATTATACTTGTATCAGCATTTTTTTCATGTCACTGAATCTTAAAGAAATACAAGCCCCAATAGCGCAGGAGATGCTGGAATTTGAAAAAAAATTCCGCGACTCGATGAAGAGCAAAGTCCAGTTGCTCGACCGGATCATGACCTACATCGTTAAGCGCAAAGGCAAGCAAATGCGCCCGATGTTTGTCTTTTTATCTGCCGGTATCACCGGAGGCATCAACGAATCGACCTACCGGGGGGCAGCACTAATCGAACTGCTGCACACCGCTACACTGGTGCACGACGATGTGGTGGATGATGCGCACTACCGGAGGGGATTCTTTTCCATCAATGCACTTTGGAAAAATAAAATCGCCGTGCTGGTGGGCGATTATTTGTTGTCGCGCGGATTGCTGTTATCGATCCAGTACGATGACCACGCTTTGCTAAAAATTGTTTCAAATGCCGTGCGCGAGATGAGCGAGGGGGAGTTGCTCCAAATGGAAAAAGCGAGAAAACTCGACATTGATGAAGCGGTATATTTTGATATCATACGCCAGAAAACGGCTTCACTGATCGCCTCCTGCTGTGCGGTTGGTGCATGTTCTTCAGAGGCAAATGAAGATACCATTGAGAAAATGCGCCTTTTTGGCGTAAAAGTAGGTATGGCCTTTCAAATAAAAGACGATCTGTTTGACTACGGCACGGCCGAAATCGGTAAGCCGCTCGGCATTGATATCAAGGAAAAGAAAATGACCCTGCCCCTGATCTATGCCTTGCGCAATGCATCGTTTCTTGACCGGAAAAAATATATTTTTATTATTAAAAACCAGAGCCATATACAAAAAAAAGTGCAGGAGGTGATCGCGTTCGTCAAAAGCTCCGGCGGAATTGAATATGCCCAAAAGGCTATGGAAAAATTCTACAATGAGGCTCAGGATATCCTGATGACACTGTCTGATTCTGAATACAAAAACTCCCTGCGTGACCTGGTACAATTCACCATCATGAGGGAGAAATAATTCCTTTCTAAATATCCTGAAAATGAGAATTTATATTTTATCGCTCGCCTTAATTATGTCCGGACTTATGGCTTTTTCCCAATCTCAAACCAACGAACGCGCCCAATGGTTTGTAGATGCAAGGTTTGGGATGTTCATTCACTGGGGGGTTTACAGCGGCGCAGAAGGCATCTGGAAAGGAGAAAAACTCAGAAACGATAATGATTATGCAGAGTGGATTTACTACCGCAACCGCATTGAAAAAGAGGAGTACCTCACCCTGCTCGACCGGTTTGACTGGAACAGCATCGATCCGGAAGCATGGGTACTGCTCGCGAAGCAATCAGGGATGAAATATGTAACGCTTACCGCCAAACACCACGATGGCTTTGCACTGTGGGACAGCAAGGTTTCTGATTATGATATTTCAGATCATACCAATCCGAGGCGGGATATCGTAAACGAACTGGCCCAGGCCTGCGCAAAACACGGTCTCAAACTCGGCCTTTACTATTCGCACTGGGTGGATTGGGAACATGAATTTGGGTGGGATCATACCAAAGAGATTTATCCCATCACAGCAGCACAATACGATATTTACTGGCAGGAAAAAGTGATGCCTCAAATGCGCGAACTGCTGACGAATTATGGCCCTGTCGGCATGATCTGGTTTGATATGTGGATTCATCATTCACAATCCATCGTAACGGAAACCCAGCTCAAACAGTTAAAAAGTCTGATCCGTGAATTGCAGCCTGATTGCCTGGTAAACTCCCGCCTTGGGCTGTCGATTGAGGAGGATTCAGATGTCGATTTCAGGACTTTGGGTGATAATGAATTTGGCCAGACCAGGCTTGATTATCCATGGCAATCTCCCGGAACGGTGGCACATTCCTGGGGCTATCATCAGCTTGATACGGAGTGGAAATCAACCACAAAGCTGCTACAATATCTCATCAGTAATGTGAGTCTTAACGGAAATTTTATGCTGAATATTGGACCAAAATCCAATGGCGGGGTGCCTTATGAAATTTCTCAGAGGATGCTGGAGATGGGCAACTGGCTGGATGTAAACGGTGAGTCGATCTATGGTGCCGGTGCATTTGATTTGCCGAAAGACCAGCACGACTGGGGAAGAATAACCTGCAAAGCATTGCCTGATGGCAGATTTATGCTTTATCTCCATGTTTTCAACTGGCCCTACAATAACCGCTTACCGGTAACCGGCATTAACGCAAAGCCCGCCGGCGCTTACATTTTGCGGGACAAGCAACAGTCTGCCCTCCATTTTAATCACAATGAGGTATTTACTGAAATCAGTTTGCCGGCCAGCCAGCCGGATCCTTTGATAACTGTTGTGGCGCTGGAGTATGATGAAAAACCGGCGATTACAAATGGTCTTATTGCCAAAACAGTGGATGGAGGATTTGCACTGAGACCGGAAAACATTTATAGTGAGCAAGGCGAAAAAACCATAAATGGTTCAGAACAAAGGGGCACGGTGCCCGCGCATATCACCGTTTCGGGTAAGTACGCATCGACATGGAAAATTTATATCGATAAGCCGGGCAATTATCATTTCGATGTGTCATATAGTTTCCAGGGCGAAAAACCTGCCGGCACCATCACGGTTCAGGCCCTGAATCAATCGATCAGGCATGCGGTGTCGCCAACCGGCCTGACTGTCGGCGAACCGAACCGCAACTGGCATATCGACAATTTCAAATCGCACCGGGCAGGCACCATCACCATTGAATCAGCCGGCATGTATGAAATTTCCATGGATATCGAAGCAAAAAAGAATAATCCGGTCAGGTTTCAATGGATGTGGATTGGGGCGAACTGACAATTTTGCAATAAACAATTCATACGCCCAGGCCTTTGGTTCATACTTCATAAAAGGTCTGTGGGGGCACTGACCTTGTGCTGGTTATTATCGACCAGTGCCTGCCACAGAAGTAACACTAAATCCAAACCTTATACAAGTTCTGAGCGTGGCAACAAATAACCGGAGGGGTGAAGCTTAAAACTTCACCCCTCCGGTTGCTTTTCAAAATTTCAAATCAATTGTTAATCCTGCGCCTAATAGAATCATGAACAGTCAATCACGAAACCAGCCACAATGCGTTTGTGATAAATAATCCCGGTTAGTTGTCTTGCACTTCATGTGCTTTTTTGAGCAATATTGAAACCAATCCCCGGCGTTCAACAGTTTTGATCTTTGATTTATCCACATCTCCCCGAACCCTTAAGTCTCCGTGATATGTACCTGTGTAGCCAGTCTTGGTTTTTGATATAATGCGATTTCATGTACACAAAAAAATATTTACTTGGTTTTTCTAATTGATTTGCAATACTTAGCGCTGAAAAAAGAATCTATGAATTTGAGAATCTTACTCTGCCCGATAATTTGTGCGTTCATTTTCATGCACACTTTTCAAGTTTTTGCCCAGGGCCAGTTGCTGTTAGTTGGCGGTGGCTCAGAAGTGCAGGGTGGGTGGAGCGATGCGCCATACGGGTGGATGGTGGATCAGGCGGCGAATAAGCGGATTGCTATTATCAGCAGAAATGCAGGCTCCAATCCGCAATGGCTGGAGGATTATTTTCAATCCTTCGGGGCAGTACGTGCCGCAAATTTTGAGTTCCCCAACGCCGCATCCGCTCTTGTATCGGGCATGTACGATACGCTCATGACCTACGATGGCATTTTTTTCAAGGGAGGCGATCAATGGATTTACTACAACTATTTCACGGGCAGTCAGATAGAGCAGGCCATAGTGGATAAATTCAACGCCGGCGGAGTAATCGGCGGCACCTCTGCCGGCATGGCGATTTTGGGTGAATATACCTACACAGCCGAAAACGCAAGCCTTTTACCGTGGCAAGGGCTTGAAAATGTATATCATGAAAATATCACCATCGCCCATGATTTTATGCCACTGCTCAAAGGCTTCATGACAGATACACACTTTCAGGATCGCGGTCGCCTGCCAAGGCTTCACAGCATGATGGCCAACTACTTTCTTACATCGCAAACAGCCATAAAAGGAATTGCCTGTGATGATATGACTGCCATCACCATTGACGAGCAATTGATTGCAACGGTATATGGTACAGGCGGAGGATATTTTTATCTGCCGGATAATAACTATCAGGAAGAAAATGGCAGGTGGTCAGGCGAGCATCAAGCCATTCACTTTGCTGATGGCATGAGCATCGACCTGAATGACACCTCCATCATCAACGGGCCTGATACCCCAACTACATTTAAGCCGGAAGAAAGTATCAATCAGCAGATATTGCTTTGCGGCAACAATTGGATCGACGAACAATCGCCATGCGTAGAACAATTGGCTGCTTTAAAAGATACCATGGTTATCGTTACAGGTGCCTCAAGGGTTACCGCGGCTACACTTCGTCAGTCGCTGAGCAATCTGGGTAAGCAGGACGTAATCGTACTTTCAGCGATCCAGGGCAACAATGACGAGAGCCTCTGGAAATTGCGCAATACCATTCGCAGATCGAAAAGCCTGGTCTTCATTGAAAATGACTTTGACGGACTTTTTAGCTTTTTGGAAGGCGGTGAAGCCGGGGAATTATTGTTTGACCACATGCATCGAGACAGCATATTTTGCGGCTTTTTTGGTGAAGATGCCAAGCTCGCCGGAAACTGGTATTGCACCAATAATACCGAATCGCCCCTGTTCGCCTACAATGGCCAGCTCGATTACAAACCGGGGCTTCAGCTTCTGAACAGCATCATTATTCCGGGCGCCTACAATCCGGATATGACAGAATTTTATGAAAACAACACCCTGAGTGGATTATTTGCTATGGGAGCATATGATTTGTCATTCAGCATTTTCCTTAACAGCAATACCTGGGTGAAACTCGATCAGAAGACAAATGAAAATTATTATAGCGCAGAAGGTCAATACGGGGCGGTGATCATTAAAAATTCATCCCTCTATCATGAACCCTTTAAAGTGAAAGCAGGTGCAGGGCCGCGCAACAATATGGCCTACGACCAGCTTGATATCTATGTTTTGAATAACCAACATGCAGTTTACGCAGGTGAAGTCATATCAAATGATGACCCTGATTATGAATTTGAGGAACCGGAAGATGAGGTCATTACCGGTTTGCAAATGGAGGCAGGAAAAACCGGAATTTACCCAACAATCTCGGAAGGTATTGTCAACATATATCTTGAAGAAGCAGCGGAAATACAGATCATCCATGTTTGCGGGGTAGTTCATAAAGTCATCGATCTGGATAAAGGCATGCATACAACAGGTATTGAAACAAGCGGTCTGTTTCTCATAAAAATAATTTCAAAGGAGACAGGTCAATTGATAAAATTTCAAAAAATTCTAAATCTTTAATCAATTTTACATTTCTTTGATATCCCGCTTGCGTAATTCAAAATATAATATTTAATTCACCTGTATTTAAAAAGGTATTTACTTAAAAAAGTCCGATATCCGAATGTTTATTCTCCCTTTCAAACCGGTACATTTAAGAGGACTACAGCCCATTTTCGACTGTTAGCATCTGACAGTTTTTTGCTTTTTTAAGGTTGCCTGAACCAGGCAATTTCTATCCTATTTATTTCATAATAATTAATCATAAACATATGAAGAAACTCATACTGCTATCAGTATTGGCGGTAATTGTGTCGGGGGCATTTGCACAGCAGCTCACCATCACAGGCACAGTTACATCGATGGATGACGGATCGCCGCTTCCGGGCGTCAACATCCTGGTCAAAGGAAAAGCAACCGGGACCGTTACAGACCTGGATGGGAATTATTCGGTATCAGTTCAAACGCAGGACGATATACTGATTTTTTCTCTTGTCGGATATATATCGGAAGAAATTCCGGTTTCCAGCCAAAGTACGATCGATGTAAAGTTGGTATATGACATTCTCCAACTGGAAGAATTGGTAGTGATTGGTTACGGCCAGCAGAAGAAAAAAGACATTTCAGGCGCTGTGAGTTCCATCAATACCGATCAGATCGAAAATGTACCGACTTACAGTTTTGACGGTGCTTTGCAGGGTTTAAGTTCCGGTGTGAATATTTCAACGCCATCGGCTACCCCCGGCGCAGCGATCAATGTAAACATCAGGGGGACCACGTCGATATCAGCGAGCAGCCAGCCGCTGTATATCATTGACGGCATTCCGGTGGTGACCGGCAACAACTCCGCGCTTAATTCAAATATCCAGCCCACTAACCCCCTTGCAGATATCAATCCGGCCGATATCGAGTCGATCACGGTGTTGAAAGATGCTTCGGCTGTAGCCATTTATGGCTCAAGAGGTGCGAATGGGGTTATTCTTATTAACACAAAAAGAGGTGAAAGCGGCAAAAGCCAGATCAACGCCAATTACTATTTTGGCATATCAGAAATTGCCAATACACCGGAAATGATGACTTCCAAACAGTGGGTTGAGTTTCTAAATGTCGCTGCCGTAAACGATGGCTTTGGTGAAAACTACTGGAACAACATCATTGGCGATCCGAATACGGTTCCCAATTACAACGTTTATGATGAAATTTTCAGAACTGCTGCCACGCACAATCTGGATCTCAGCGCAGGAGGTGGCAGTGAAAAAACCAGGTTTTATGTAAGCGGAAATTATTTCAACCAGGAAGGGGTGCAACTGGGTCAGTCATTTGAGCGCTTTTCAGGGCGATTCAACATCGATCATCAGGTAAATGACAAGTTTTCACTCGGTGGCACATTCTACTACGGATTGGGCAAACACCAGCGTACCATCAATGAAAATGATGAATATGGTGTAATTGTGAACGCCCAGGCATGGGATCCGACTGCCCCACTCTTCAATCCTGACGGCTCTTATACCAATCCATTTGATTACTATGGCTGGTGGGCGCTTGAAAACCCCGTACTCATCGCACAGGAATATGTGAATGAATCATTAAGCAACCGGGTGCAGGCGCAGGCTTTCATCAACTGGGAGATCGTCAAAGGTCTTTCATTTAAGTCATCCATTGCCATTGATTACAATTCGCTGACCGAAGAGTCATTTATTCCGGCAGGTTATAACCAAACCAGAGATGGGCTGGCAACATTTGCTACGTTTGAAGAGTACAATGTAATCAATGAAAATACCCTTAATTGGAGCAAAATCGTCAATAAGCATGACATAAACATATTAGGTGGATTTACCTGGCAAAACAATGATGTGCTATTCTCACAAATTGATGGTCAGGGATTCACGGTCAATGACAATTACAAACTCACCAATGCCGCAACGATCACTTCTGCTGAGTCTTCAGGCTCCTCATTCGGACTGGTATCCTACCTGCTGCGATTCAATTACGGTTATGATAACCGCTATTTGGTGAGTCTGACCGGACGTACAGATGGTTCATCGAGATTTGGAGAAAACGAGCGTTTTGGCAGTTTCCCGTCTGCCTCGGCAGCCTGGAATGCACACAACGAAAGCTGGCTTAAGGAAGTCAGGTGGCTCAATCAATTGAAATTGCGTGGGAGTTATGGCATTATCGGCAATCAGGAAATCGGCAACGAAACCTGGACAGGGAAATGGAGCCTCCGCTCGCCATACAACGGACAAAGCGGAATCAGACCTCAATCACTGGCCAATCCGAACCTGACATGGGAAGAGACAAAACAACTCAATATCGGGCTCGATTTCACTATTCTTGATAACCGGATTTCCATTACAGGCGATTATTTCGACAAGCAGACCAGCAGGCTATTGCTCGACACCAATATACCCGGCAATTCAGGCTTCAAAACAGTGACGGCCAATGCAGGGACAGTCCAAAATACCGGATATGAGTTGACGCTGAACACTGTGAATATCAATAAAAAAGATTTCAAATGGACTTCATCACTTAATTATACCAATATTAAAAATGAGGTGATCGATGTGGTGAATGATGGTGAAATACTCAGCCGCAACTTCATATTGAAAGAAGGTGAGCCGCTCAGTTCGCTGTATCTCATCCGTTTCCTGGGTGTTGACCCGACAACCGGAGATGCCAAATTCCAGGATCTGAATTCAGATGGCATCATCGATCAGGACGACAGACAGATTGTTGGCAGCGGGCTGCCAACTTATTTTGGCGGATTCAACAACGAATTTACATACAAGGGCTTCACGTTCTCGTTTATGTTCTACTTCTCAGGCGGGAACAAAATTTTCAACCAGAGCAGGTATGCCTACGAAAATTATGGCGCTTTTGCACCAAACGTGACCATCCCTTATGGAAATTACAACACCAGATCGCTCAATTACTGGAGGCAGCCCGGAGACATCACCGACATACCAAGACCCTCGCATGCGCGGCTGGGTGAAGAAGGTGCACAATCCACCCGATTCAGCACACAATACATGGAAGACGGGGATTTTCTGCGATTGAGAAATGTAAGACTCAGTTACAAATTCAACCAGCCGGTAGTAGAAAGGTTAAAAGTCCGATCATTGGTGGTATATGCCACCGGTCAGAACCTGTACACCTGGACCAACTACCTCGGGTTTGACCCGGAAATCAACACCAATACGGCGAGCCTCGAATCGCTCAACTCGTTAAGAGGTGAAGATTTTGGTACCCTCGGCCAGGCCAGGACGTTCACAATTGGTATTCATGTCGGATTTTAAAGAAGATGAAAATGAAAAAGTTATTGATAAAAAATCTTTTGATTCCGGCACTCTTTCTGATCGGAATTTCTTATTCGTGCAACAACATCCTCGAGCAGGAGTCTGTAATCTTTCTTGAAAGCACAGATCCTATCAACGATGAACGCTCCGCCGAGGCTGCGGTCAATGGTATGTATGATGGCCTGCAGAGCGCACGCCTATATGGATCGGATTTTATTCTTGCCAACGAGCTTACAGCCGGCAATGCATTAGCTGCAGGATTTGCCATCGTATGGCAGGAATTGGAAACTGCTGTCATTCCCACAGCCAATTTTCATGTTGAAGACAACTGGGTGGCATTTTACAGGGTGATCAATACTGCCAATTCGATGATTGCATCGGTGCCCGGTATTCAGGGGGTCAGCGCGGCAAAAAAGGACTATTACCTCGGGCAGGCATATTTCATCAGGGGAATGGTCTATTTTGATCTGCTGCGCCAGTATGGCGAATTTGATGTCATTGGATCAAAGTATGGCGTTCCGCTGACTACAGATCCTATTCTTGGGCCAACGAGCTTACCCAGAAGCACCGTTCAGCAGGTTTACGAAAGAATATTCACTGATCTGGAAGAAGCAGAAAGACTGCTGGCCTACAGTGGCGAGCGCGTTTATGCAACCAAAGCGGCTGCTGAAGCAATACTTGCCAAAGCAAATCTGTATCGAGGCAATTATGATGCAGCATTTAACTACGCCGATAAGGTGATAAAGAACACGACTTACAGCTTGCTGGAAAACTACAACAATCTGTACAGTTCTAAGCGAACCGCTGAGTCCATACTTGAATTACAATTCTTCGAGCAGGATCAAAACGGATTCAATATCAATTTGCTGACATCGCCTCCGGAGGTTGTGGCCTCACCGGAGCTTTTACAGGCCTTCGAGATCAGCGATTCCAGAAAGCAGTTATTTGCCCTCGAATCTGACGGTAATATCAAATGCTACAAGTATGGCACGAGTCCAAACCTTGCTGCATCGAATGTTATCATAGTAAGGCTTGCAGAAATGTACCTGATTCGCGCCGAAGTTTATGCCCGCAGCAATGATTTTGAAAAAGCCATCGGCGATATCAACACTTTGCGCAACCGGGCCGGAACAAGCAACTTGTCAGCAACTGATTTTGCTGATGCTGAGCAGGTGCTTGAAGCAATCATGGCCGAAAAAAGGCTCGAATTTGCCTTTGAAAACGGTAGCTATTGGTTTGATGTAGCCAGGTTGGGCAAGCTAACCGAATACAGAGGAGTTGAAAATTTCCGAAGGATATATCCAATCCCGAACAGGGAAATGCTGGCTGACAGCGCGCTGGAGCAAAATCCTGGTTATGAACAATAAATGATGAAAGCATTATGAACACTATATATAAATTAATTTATCGCTTAGGCCTCATCCTGCTCATAGTGGGCGTTTTACCGGCCTGCGAACAGGAGGAGACCTTTGTGGCCCCGACAGCAGATTTTGAGGTGACAGGTACCTTCAAAGCTTACGATACACTCACTTTCGTGAATAACTCGAAAAATGCCACGTCATTTCTCTGGCACTTTGGCAATGGTGAAACTGTGTTTTCACAATCCCCCAAATATCTTTACACCGTTCCCGGCACGTACACCATTTCGCTACAGGCAGAGGGTGCCGGAGGCAGGGACGTGATGACGAAGGATATAACGATTACCGAAGGGGTGCCGCTGCCCACAGCATCTTTCAGCATTCAGAATGAAGGGGTGCTGATTGAGGGTGCACCTGTAGTTTTCGAAAATGAATCGCAATTCGCAGCGAGCTATTTATGGGAATTTGGCGATTCTGAAAATTCATCATCCACAGATAAAGACCCGATCTTCACCTACAATGCTCCGGGTACTTATACTGTAAAGCTTACCGTGACCAACGAAAAAGGCAGTGATGATTTTTCAATAACCATGGTGGTACAACAAGGCAATCTCGGCTTTATCTATTTTATCCACAATGATCTGGACGCAGACAAATTTTACGTCAAAAAGGTCGATGCGCGGTCTCTTGAAGTAACTACCGTTACGGAAATACCCGGATTTGGATTTGGAATAGAGTATGATCCCATTGATGAAATGATCTATTATTCCGACGATGATAACCTGAAAATTTACCGCAACAATCTGCAGGGCTCCGATGAAGTGGAAATTGCTTCCGGATTTTCAAGCGTGCGCGACCTGGCGCTCGACTGGGAATTTGGCTATCTCTACGTCACGGACAGATCTGCCGATGCACTGGTGGAAATAAGGCTTTCTGATCTCAGGATTTCGACATTGTACGACAATGCCAATGATGGCCTCGGAGCATTGCCGGTTGGCGTGGATTATTCTGCCGACCAGTTGTACATCACTTGTGTGGATATCGACGCAGAGGCGGTCTGGAAAGGGAACGTATTTGGCGATGGCGTTATGAGGATCATCGATTACAATGCAGGCGGCTTTGGCTATGGCATTGCAGTGGATGAGGAGAATTCTAAAATTTACTTCGATGACAATGACAGCAAAAAGCTGCTTCGCGCCAATCTCGATGGCACAGGCATCGAAACAATTGCCTCCACCTCTGATCGCGCATATGGAATTGAAATTGATGCGGAATTCAACAAGCTCTACTGGAGCGAGCGCAACGGCAATGTGTATGTAAGCAACCTTGACGGAAGTGGTAAGCAAACGCTTGTTTCCGGTCTTGGAGATATCCGCGGTATTGTACTCATTAAATAGCAAAAGACATGAAATATATAAAATATACCATCATCACAACATTCCTGCTTTGGTGTGCCGCATGCGGAGATGTAGAATATCCGGTGCCGCAAGCCTCCACGATTGTGCCATCTTTTAGCTTTTCTTCTTCAAATGAAGGCTTTGCGCCGGACACGGTGCGGTTTACCAATGGCACCATTGTATTACAGGAAGGTGGAGAGGCACGCTATACCTGGAATTTTGGGGATGGCACCACCAGTATTGAAAAAGACCCGGTTCACATTTTTAAAAATCCGGGAACATATAAGGTGACTCTCGTGGCAACAAACAATAATCAACTCGCCACAGCTGAGCAGAGTATTCTTGTAAAAGATCCGAATGCATTGGCTGTTCGCCTGTTTTATATAGACGATGGCCAAAATGCTCTTTTTGAAGTGAATGGCGAATCGCTCGCGACACAGGGTGGCGGAATCGGTGTAGAATACGATCCGGGTTCGGAGAGTTATTTCTACTCTGATGCTGACAATGGCGCCATCTGGAAAGCAAAACTCAGCGGCGGCGATCATGAGCTTATCATTGAAGGTCTGAGCAATCCCCAGGATATCGCACTGGATGCTGCAAACAATCTTTTGTGGGTGGCAGACAGGGGAGCCAACGCGATCGTCGAGGTAAACCTGGTCAATAAAACAAGCCAGGTGTTGTACTCCACATCCAACGGCCTGGGTGAATTGCCGATAGCCATTGATCATTTTGAAGACAAACTGTACATAACCTGTGTTGAAATAGACTTTGAAAGCGTATGGGTCGGCAAAAAAGATGGCTCAGAAATCGTAAACATCATTGACTATGTCGCCGGAGGCTATGGCTATGGCCTGGCAATAGATAAGGTAAACCGAAAGATCTACTTTGATAATCGCGATGATTTTGAAATCCTCAGCGCAAACCTCGATGGTACCGGCATCACCAAATTCGCTGATACGAACGGAAGGGTTTTTGGAATAGCAGTGGACAATACAAACGGCAAGATATACTGGTCTGACTTTGGTGATTCGATCATTAAAATGGCCAATCTCGACGGAACAGAGGTGGTAAACCTCGCCATTGGTTTAGATAGCCCAAGAGGCTTGTTCTTTATCGAGTAAATCATTTTATTTAAAACAGCAACAATAGTTTTAATGCATTCCGGGGCTTGTGTCCCGGAATGTCTGTTTGATTTCGATTATGAAAAATATGCTACTTGTGTGCCTTTGCTTCGCGCTCATAAATTGCTCCGGCGATTCAAAGCATGTTGTTGATGTGCCTGATAAAAAATCAGCTGGCAGTCTTTTCATAATCGGCGGCGGCAAACGGGGTGAAGTCCTGATCAACAGGATGATCGATGCAGCCGGGCTGCGCAACGGGGGCTACGCCTACATCCTGCCCATGGCCTCCGAATTGGCAGATTCTGCCATCATCTGGTCTTCAGAGCAGTTTTGGAATGCTGGTTTATCCAACCTCTATGGATTCAACTTCACCTCTGAGTCAGACATGACTCCACCGCGCATGGATTCCGTGCGCAACGCGCGGCTCATCTATATTTCCGGAGGAGATCAGAGGAGATTTATGGAAATTGTCAAAAATGCGCCGCTCGAAGATGCCATGAATCAGGCTTATCGGAGCGGAACCATTATAGCCGGAACCAGTGCAGGGGCTGCCATCATGAGCAAGCTGATGATTACTGGAACGGAACTCCGGCATCCTGAATACCATAGCACGTTCCTGCATCTTGAAACCAAAAACATTGAACTCGACACCGGCATGGCGTTTTTGAGCAATGCCATCATCGATCAGCATTTCATCCGTCGGAGCAGATACAACAGGTTAATAACCGCAGTGGCGGAATATCCTGAAATGCTTGGTATCGGTATTGATGAATCAACGGCCATCCTGGTAAAAAATGATAGCGCTGAAGTGGTTGGCGAGGCACAGGTTGTCACATTTCAGAACAAAGGCGGCACGATTCCGGGTGAAAACCATAAATTCGGTATGCGAAACCTGGTGATAAATGTATTTTTGCCCGGTGAGACATTTTACTTGAAGGCCAATGATTAAAAAAATCCCGGACACGCTGATACTGATCCTGTCCATACTGCTCTGCTTTGTGGTGCTGACATGGATTGTTCCCGCAGGGTCATTTGAGCGGACAGTATTACAGGGGAGAGAAGTAAT
>CAYZWN010000104.1:0-15114 GCA_964482185.1 uncultured Roseivirgaceae bacterium | reverse complement strand
TATGAACGGTCTTTTTCCGGCTTTTGAAGCTTAAATCGCTGTTTGGTAAGCGGTGGCAAGTCAAACGCCTGATTGGGATCGTTAAAGAAATTTGTCACATCAATCACAACTGAGGTGTCCTGCCTTTGTGCTTTGATATCGAATGCTGCGGCAATCGGGTTGATGTTTGAGTTTTGCACCGCCTGTGAGATCGGCTGAATGCTGTCAGAGCTTACATTCACATAGCTCACAATTCGGATGAAGACATTGTTTTTAGGGCCTTTTTCAAATTGAATAACCTGCTTGTTGGCCTGTTCGCCTCCATAGCCGGCGCCGGTTGGCGTTTTTGCCATGCGGGTAATGGCCATCATGTCTCGGCCAAAAATGCTGTCGGCAATTTCAAGGTAGTATTTGTCTTCGATTTGGTGCACCGTCATTAAACCCTCCATGGAGATGGCTTTGTTCGTGATGATCTCATGGTAGGGCTTTATTTTATCGGCTTTGGTGCTATCCGATTTCGGATTTTCATTTTTTGCCTGGGCGAAGGCAATTTGATTGCTGAAAGCAACTGTGAAAAACAGCATTGCTGCTGCTGCAATTTTTAAAACTGTTCTCTTCATTGATACATTTATTTTTAATGTCAAAAGCTAAAAAGTCTTTGTGAATTGGCCAACCGGAAACACATCTAAATGACCAAATAAAAACACCCGTTATCAAAATTGAATGTGTGAAGTGTTTTTGAACAAACTTTTGTGATTTCATCCGGGCCCGGTTGTATTTCAACAAATAAATCCCCTCCCCAAAAGCAAAAAAACCATGACCTCGTAAGATCATGGTTTTAATAAATTTTGTAAAACTAACTCACCTCCCAGGATTCGCTTCCTTTCATGAGGTCAATGATATTGCCTTCGCCTTTGGTTTCCACTTCATGTGCAATTTGAGCGTGAACGCTATCGTCATAGGATGATCTTTCCAGACTTTGGAATATACCCAGCGGCCTGGGAACATCCGGATTGTAGGTCATATTGCCAAGAATGAAAGCCAGCGTACTGTCTTTTTCATCATGAACGAGCAGATCATCAACACTGTATTTACCTTCTGTCAGCGATACAACAGTTGGCGTAAAACCGTCCATCCTGATGCCTTTATCCTTTTCCTTACCAAAAATCAATGGTTTACCATGCTCAAGCATTACCGTCTGATCTTCCTTTACATCTTTTCTTGCAAAGGAGTCAAATGCGCCATCGTTAAAGATATTGCAGTTGGTGTAAACCTCGACAAAAGAAAAACCATTGTGGGCGGCAGCCCTTTCGAAAAGGTATTGCAGGTGTTGCCGGTCTTTGTCAATGCCCCTGGCCACAAAAGTTGCCCCGCTGCCCAGTGCAAGCGCAGTCGGATTAAACGGCTCATCCAGCACACCCAGCGGTGATGATTTGGTAATCTGCCCCTTGTGCGAAGTGGGTGAATATTGCCCCTTGGTAAGGCTATACACTTCATTGTTGAACATGATCACATTTATGTTCACATTCCGGCGACAGCCGTGAATAAAATGATTGCCACCAATACTCATGTTATCGCCATCACCGGTTGCCACCCATACAGACAAATCGGGACGGGCGATTTTCAGGCCGGAAGCTATTGCTATGGCCCTGCCATGGATGCCGTGAAATCCATAAACATCCATATAGTAAGGGAACCTGCCTGAACAGCCGATACCTGAGATAAACGCAATTTTTTCCTTGGGAATACCGAGCTCCGGCATGATGCGCTGAACTGGTGAAAGAATGGAATACCCTCCGCAACCTGCGCACCACCTGACATCCACATCTGGTTTAAAGTCTTTCGGCTCGTACTGAATGGAGCCGATATGCGGCCTGGCAATGACTTCATCTATTATGGTTTTCATTTTATCACCTCCCTTTCTGACAATATTTCTTCAATTTTAGCTTTTACTTCTGATGTTCTGAATGGATTGCCCTGCACTTTGTTCAGACCCAACATTGGTTTAAAAAACCTGGCATGCAGGATCGTACGCAGTTGCCCGAGATTCAATTCCGGCACCAGAATCTGATCATACTTTGCAATGATTTCGCCAAGGTTGGATGGTAGTGGATTTAAATGTTTCAGATGCACATAAGCTACTTTTGCGCCTTCCCTGTTTTTATCATCCACTGCCGATTTGATAGCGCCATAAGAACTGCCCCAGCCGATAACCAGCAGATCGGCATCATCTGCGCCCACCACTTCTGCTTTGGGTATATCATTTGCGATCCGGTCGATTTTTTCCTGACGGATTTCAACCATGAACTGGTGGTTTTCAGGATCGTGACTTACCGCTCCGCTTATATTTTGCTTTTCAAGGCCTCCTATTCGGTGTTCCATGCCCTGCATGCCGGGAATGGCCCACATGCGGGCCAGGGTTTCAGGATCGCGTTGATAAGGGGCAAAATTTTCCGGATCTTCAGCGAACTTTGGCGAGAGGTCGGGAAGTTCTTCCAGTGCAGGAATTCTCCATGGCTCAGTGCCCTGTGCAATATAGCCATCGGTAAGCAGGATAACCGGGGTCATGTATTTCAATGCCAGACGGGTGGCCTCGATGGTCATGGCAAAGCAATCTGCTGCGCTTGCAGCTGCCACCACCGGCAGTGGCGCCTCGCCGTGCCTGCCATACATAGCCTGATATAAATCCGACTGCTCCGGTTTTGTTGGCAGACCGGTGCTTGGCCCTGCACGCATTACGTCTACGATTACAAGCGGCAGTTCTGTCATTATAGCCAGTCCGATGGCTTCTATTTTTAGTGATAACCCCGGACCAGAGGTCGTAGTTGCTGCTAAATTTCCTCCATATGATGCTCCGATCGCACTGGTGATGCCGGCAATTTCATCTTCTGCCTGAAGATGACGCACACCGTACTTTTTATATCCGGACAAATACTGCAATATGTCAGTTGCCGGTGTAATGGGATATGTGCCCAAAAAGAGTGGTAAATTAGCTTTTCTTGCCGCCACTACAAGTCCCAGTGCTACGGCATGGTTTCCTGAGATATTTCGATACGTTCCCTTTTCGAATTTCGCAGGCTGCAGGTTGTATTGTCTTATGAACTGCTCGTCTTTCAATGCGTGATTCCAACCGGCGTTGAGCACCCGAACATTGGCTTCCAGCACATCTGCATCATTCCTGAACTTTTTATTGAGCCATTTTACAGTTGGCTCCATCGGGCGGTTAAACAACCAATAAGTAAGGCCAAGAGCAAAAAAGTTTTTGGACTTGCGTACTATTTTCGGTGAAATATTTGAACCCTTCAGTTCCTGCTTTATGATCGCCTCCATGTCGAGTGCGATCAGCTGGTATTCCTGAAGGGAGTTATCATCTAACGGATTGGATGCATATTTGGCAAGTTTCAGGTTGCGGCTGTCGAAACCCGGTATATTGGCGATGATGATCCCTCCTTTTTTAACATTCGGCAGGTTCACTTTCAGGGACGATGCATTCATGGCGATCAGTACATTTATGACATCGCCATGGGTATTGACTGCACTTGATCCCAATTTAATCTGAAACGCGCTTACTCCATAAAGCGTGCCCTCCGGAGCCCGGATTTCTGACGGGAAATCAGGAAAGGTGTTTACATCGACTCCGGAACTGGCCGAGGCATCAGAAAATTGTTTTCCTGCTAACTGCATACCATCCCCGGAGTCCCCGGCAAATCGCACGGTAATCTCATCAAGGTAAATAATCTCTTTTTCCATAAGCAATAAGTTTACAGCCCGGAGGGTTTCAGAATAAAAATCCGCTTATTAGGCTAATAATCATTTGATAACCTGTATGGCCTTTTGGTTCATAATAATTCCATTCTGCCGCAGTACAACCCACCAAAAAACTAAAAAGTCCGGGGGATTTCTCATGCAAAGCCATACCCCGGATTGATTTTATAACTGGTATTTTGTAATTGCTTTCATATACTGAGCCCTTTCGAAAGAACTCGGATTAGCAGTTCTTTGCTGGCTCATGCTGCCCTGCATTTCAGAGACAGATTTATAATCATGTTCACGCATCCATTGCTTCATGTGGTCTTCGATATTTCTCACATGATTGATGCCATGCTTCAGCAATGATGAGCAAAGCATGGTTGCATTGGCGCCTACCATCAGCATTTTAATGACATCTGTTCCGGTGTGTATGCCGCTTGTAGCAGCGAGGTCCGCTTTAATCTGATCTTTAAGTATGGCAATCCAACGCATAGGAAGTCGCATAGCGCTGGATTGGCTCAGGATCAGATTTGGTGTTACTTCAAATTCATCCAGATCGATGTCAGGCTGGTAAAACCTGTTAAAAAGAACCAACGCATCAGCTCCTGCCTCGTCAAGGCGTTTTGCCATGTTTGAGAAGTTTGAAAAATAAGGGCTGAGTTTGAGTGCAACCGGAATTTTCACGGCGCCTTTTACAGCTTTTAGAATATCGATATACTGCTGTTCTACCTCCGAACCTGCCATAGTCGAATCTGTCGGGATATAGTAAATATTCAGTTCTATCGCATCTGCACCGGCATTTTCAAACTCTTTTGCATATTCTGTCCATCCGCCGATGGTGCTGCCGTTCAGGCTGGCGATGATGGGTATATCCACCGTTGATTTCGCTTTTTGAATGTGCTCCAGATACAGCTCAGGGCCTAATTTATACTCTTCAACTTCAGGGAAATAAGACAGTGATTCCGCAAAGGCATCCGTACCCTGTGTAGTATGAAAATTATATTCCTCCTGTTCCAGGCGTATTTGTTCTTCGAACAGTGAATAGAGCACCACAGCTCCGATCCCGGCAGCTTCCAGTTTTTTGATGCTATTGACATCTTCCGATAGTGGTGAGGCTGACGCCACCAGTGGTGATTTCAGGGTCAGTCCCAGATATTTTGTTGATAAATCCATTTTTTACAATTTCTTGGTTAAAATACTAATTATCGATCTTTTCACCCTCTCTTGCAGCAAGGTATTGAAAATGACTGAATCTTGAGTCGGCATCTTTTTGTGCCTGTTCGATGTAATGTTTGGCAAGGGCAGGCTTACTCTTCATCAGCATTTTAAACCTGTTTTCCATACTCATATACTCTTGAACGGTTGTGCGCCTCGGTCTTGAATCCAGCGTTAATGGATTTTCTCCAAGTCTGATCTTATCGGGATTGTACCTGTAAAGTATCCACTGACCCGAGTCAACTGCCGCCTTCTGATTTTGGAGCGGATTTGACATATCAATACCATGTGCAATACAGTGCGAGTATGCGATGATGATAGAAGGCCCATCGAATGCTTCTGCCTCCAGGAATGCTTTCAGCGTTTGCTCATCCTTGGATCCGAATGCTACCACAGCAACATAAACCGACTCATAAGCCATGGCGATCATGCCGAGGTCTTTCTTTTTGATTGGCTTGCCGCTGGCCGAAAATTTTGCCACAGCGCCAATTGGGGTAGCTTTCGAAGTTTGTCCACCGGTATTTGAATACACCTCGGTATCCATTACGAGTACATTTACATTTTTGCCTGATGCCAGCACGTGATCGAGTCCGCCATATCCAATATCATAAGCCCAGCCGTCTCCTCCGACTATCCATACGCTTTTCTTAGCGAGATAATCAGCCGCAGTAAGCAATCTGTCAGCTTCCGGGGTTTTTAGCGTTTTTAGCTTTGATTTGAGTACTTCGATGCGCTCTCTTTGTTCAAAAATACCGGCCTCATCTGTCTGGTCTGCGCTAAGCAGACTGTCTGCCAGGGAATCCCCAATTTCTGAGGCGAGTTCTTTTACAAGCTGTCTGGCATTTTCCGTTTGCTTGTCAATTGCCAGGCGGTATCCCAATCCGAATTCAGCATTGTCTTCGAAAAGTGAATTTGACCACGCCGGCCCGCGCCCGTCTTTATTGGTTGTATAGGGCGTTGTCGGCAGGTTAGCGCCATAAATTGACGAACAACCAGTCGCGTTTGCAATCAGCATTCTGTCGCCAAACAACTGGGTCATCATTTTGATATATGGCGTTTCTCCACAACCTGAGCATGCTCCCGAGAACTCAAAGAGCGGCTGTTGTAACTGCTGGGTTCTGATTGAATTTAACGGTATTTTATTGCGATCCATTTCTGGAATGCTCAGGAAGAAGTCCCAGTTTTTAGCTTCAACATTTCTCAATGGCAACTGTGGCTCCATAACCAGTGCCTTTTTGCTCTTGTCTGTTTTCTGCTTAGCCGGGCACACTTCAACACAAACGCCACAACCCGTACAATCCTCCGGTGCAACCTGTATGGTGTACACCAATCCTTCATCAGCATACTCCTTATTACGCACCTCGATTGATTTGAAGGTTTCCGGCGCATCTTTGAGCAATGCCGGATCATATGCCTTGATCCTGATGGTGGCGTGCGGACATACCATTGCACATTTGCCACACTGCGTACATGTATCGGCATCCCATGTCGGGATGGTCAGTGCAATGTTGCGCTTCTCGTACTGGGCAGTACCGGTTGGGAAGGTGCCATCAACAGGGAAGGCGCTAACAGGTAAATCATCGCCTCTGCCGGCGATAATTTCTCCTAAAACCTTCTCCACGAAATCCGGAGAGCCGGCAGGAACTGGTGCTTTGAGAGAAGTTTTGCTTGTAACCTCTTTTTGAATCTCTACTTCATACAAATGCTCAAGTGTATTGTCTACGGCTTTGAGGTTCATTTGCACAATAACATCACCTTTTTTGCCATAGGTTTTCTTAATGGAATCTTTAATGGCTTCTATTGCCTTATCTCTTGGCAATACACCGGAGATGGCAAAGAAACAAACCTGCATGACGGTATTGATACGGCGACCCATACCACTATTTTCCGCTACTTCCTGCGCATCGATGATGAACAGTTTTGCTTCTTTTTCGATGAGCTGCTTTTGTACCTGAATTGGCAATTTATCCCAAATCTCCTCCTTTGAATAAGGTGTATTTACCAGGAAGGTTCCTCCTTTTGCCAGGTTTTTGAGCATATCAATCGATTCGAGGAATACGGCCTGATGACACGCTACCAGATTTGCTTTTGAAATCAGGTATGGTGAATGAATCGGATCCGGCCCGAAACGCAAGTGAGAAATCGTGATTGATCCTGATTTTTTGGAATCATACACAAAATATCCCTGTGCATAATTATCCGTATTTTCTCCAATGATTTTTATGGTGTTTTTGTTGGCGCCTACGGTACCATCAGAACCTAATCCATAAAACATTGCCCTGACTACCTTATCGGATTCTATATGGAATTCAGGATCAAAATCGATGCTGGTATGGTTTACATCATCTTTGATACCGATGACAAAATGGTTTTTTGCGCCTTCGCCTGTATTATCAAAAACAGCTTTCACCATGGCCGGTGTAAATTCCTTTGAAGAAAGGCCGTAACGACCTCCGAGAATCTGTGGCTTTGCTTTAAGTGTACCAAATCCATTTTCCAGTCCCTCATAGATGGCATTCACCACATCCAGGTACATGGGCTCGCCGGTAGCACCCGGTTCCTTGGTCCTGTCAAGCACTGAAATGGTTTTTACTGTGTCCGGGATGGCTTCCATAAACCTGCGTATCGCGAAAGGTCTGAATAGCCGTATTGTCAGCAGGCCAACTTTTTCGCCTTGTGCATTCAGGTAATTAACAGTTTCTTTCACGGTCTGAGAACCTGAAGCCATGATTATGATTATCTTTTCGGCATCGGGGGCACCATGATATTCGTAAAGCTGATATTGCCGACCGGTCAGTTCGGCAAACTTGTCCATATTTTTTTGAACGATGTCCGGACACTTGTCGTAGAAGTGGTTCATCGTTTCTCTGTTCTGAAAGAATACATCGGGGTTTTGTGCTGTTCCCCTGATTACCGGGCGGTCAGGACTAAGTGCCCTGCGGCGATGCGCTTTCACAAGATCATCGTGAATCATGGTACGCATTATATCTTCGCTTACGAGTTCTATCTTGACCTCTTCGTGTGAAGTTCTGAATCCATCAAAGAAATGAAGAAATGGTATGCGTGATTCCAGCGTAGAAGCCTGGGCGATCAACCCGAAGTCCATCACCTCCTGCACCGAGGCAGATGCAAGCATGGCAAACCCTGTAGTGCGGGCAGCCATTACGTCTGAATGGTCACCAAAAATAGAAAGCGCATGTGTTGCCAAAGACCGGGCAGATATATTAAATACCGTTGATGTCAACTCACCGGCAATCTTGAACATATTTGGAATTTTCAGCAACAAGCCCTGCGATGCAGTAAAAGTTGTAGTCAAAGCACCTGCCTGCAACGAACCGTGTACGGCACCGGCAGCACCACCTTCGCTTTGCATTTCAGCAACGCTGGGTACACTGCCCCAAATATTCTTAATACCCTTAGCTGACCATTCATCAGCCCATTCACCCATGTTTGATGAGGGTGTAATAGGATAGATGGCGCAGACTTCGTTGACACGATAGGCCACATAAGCCGCCGCTTCATTGCCATCTATGGTCACATATTTTTTTCCCTTCATAATGTTGATTTATTAAAACTATAGCCAATAAAAAATACTGAACATTTTCCATGTTCACATTCTCAAAATTAATGAGCAGTAGCCGTAATAAAGGTGATTTAAATCATGTTTAAGGCCATAATATACCACCTGCTATGACTGTTGGTGATATGGATCACATGACTCATAAAAAAAGCCCATAAAATGGGCTTAGGAGGGTTGTTTATACTAATTCTAAATAGATTTTTTTGCTATTTTTTCACAAAAAAATCCTGATAGCCCATCTCAAACAGCCTGCGAATGTATTTTCCGATCACATCAAATTCAAGGTTGACGACAGTTCCGACCTGGTACGTCCTGAAATTTGTCACCTCCATCGTGTGGGGAATGATCGTTACGCGGAAGCTCCCCTCTTTTACATTAAATACTGTCAGGCTAACGCCGTCAATGCAAACCGATCCTTTTTCCACCAGGAAGTTGCCTGTTTCTTTGGGATCGAATTCGAAATCGAATAGCCAGCTGCCATCCACCTCTTCCTCATATGTGCAGATACCAGTCTGGTCAACATGCCCCTGGACGATATGCCCGTCGAATCGATAACCTGAACCCATGGCTCTTTCGAGGTTTACGATGTCTCCGGTTTGTAGCAGTCCGAGATTCGATTTGAGCAGGGTTTCCTGCACGGCTGTTACTGTATAGGCATTCCCGGTAATTCCCGTGATGGTAAGGCACACGCCGTTATGCGAGAGGCTGTCGTTCGGTTTCATTTCATGTGCAAAAGGCACTTCAATTGTGAATATTTTGTTTGTGCCTTCTTCCCTGATTGCGCTTATGGTGCCGGTGGTTTCAATAATTCCTGTGAACATGATAAAAAAAGTTAGTTTGCAAAAGAGTATTTATGTCTTACCGGATATTTGAATACAAATTTCAGACTTGTATAAAGAATCTCCCCCATATTTTCGCATGACAGAAACTCTTTATCGTTGTACACTTTGGAAAGGTCCTCACGCAGGGATATAACATTTTTCCTCGGCGAAATTTCATCCTGCATCATCGCTTTGACGAGGTTTCTTATGGCCGGCCCTGATATTTTTGATTTCAGGCGGTTGGCTATCAGGGATCTTTCTTCTTTCTGATATTGTATCTCAAGTTCCGGAACGAGGTTTTTCATACCAAGCTGGATGATCGGATTGTTCTGTTTGAAATACTGCGGCATAAATATCGCGGATCTTGACTCAAAGGACTGCTGGTCAAAGTCGATGGCTCTAATCCGGTAGTGTGTTTCATCGAAATCCGGTATGACCTCTACCACGAAGTTGCTTGAGTGCATATCGCCCAGCAACCTGACAAGGCAGCGCTCATTAAATTTGATGAATTCTTTGGCCAGTCTCATGACATTGAGATTTGGCTCCTGAAGATTTTTTCTGATGAATTCATCACCCGGAATGCCCTGGATGTGTTCCTCCACCAGGGTAGCTCCGGATACCAGAAAGTTGATCTTGCTTGGCGAGATCAGGTGCTCCAGTTCAAGGCCGTACACCCTTGATGCATCAGCGGTTTTTATATAAAAATAATCAAACAGGTCATTGATCTTATTTACAATTCTGACTCTGAAAGGCTTGGTGTTTCCATATGTGCACAGGTCGATCCGGTCGATATAGAGGTGCTCGATCACTGAAACGTCGCCTGAGGACTTGAGTAAAGCATATATTTTCTTCAATGCCTCATGCACATGTATCATTTCTCCATGAGGATACAAAACAGTTTCCCATAATGTGTCCTTGCCGCGATTGTCGATAAATGGGATGGCGTTGTCGAAACGGTGTAATTCCTCATAGGTAACAGGCAAATACACTTCACGCTCCTGATTTATCAGATATTCTCTGAGCGGAGGCCTGATGCTGTAAACGATTTTCTTTTTACTTATAAATGCCATTTTTACCCAGCATGCTATATACTGCCGGCAAATTTAACATAAAAAAGGCAATGCATTGCACCGGTTTAGAAATTGGTAAGCTCATCCAGAAAAACAGTTTTTGCCCTTTCAGTCCAGTTTTTGAAATGTTCAGGAGTTTTGTAATCATTTATCGCATACAACAGTAAGGAAATATCGAATCGATCGGCACGCTTGCCTGCTCCCGAAATTTCAGCATCAATCGCGTTGCAGGCTTGTTCGTACTGACCATCCACCGGAATCATCAGCGCCGGCTTCCCAAGGTACATAGCTTCGCAAATCGACTCAAATCCAGCCGTGCTTACGTAGCCTTTACAGCGTCGCATGAAATCAGAAAACAGGGCATTATTGATCTGGTGGAATGTGAGCCTCTCGTGAGGGGTATATGTTTCAGGCATATTTTTTCGGTCCCAGAAGCAGTGTATTTCCTCTTGCGGATTATGCTGGTGCCAGCTTATAATATCTTCAGCATAACCGTCATTTACCATATAAGCAAGTATCAGGTTTTCCCGTACAGGCATCATGGCTTTGATTTCCGACTTGAGCAAAGGCGGCACCACCGCTACTTTTTTATACCTGAATGGATCATAAGGCCTGAAAGAGAGCGCAAGGTACTTATCGCACTGCTGCGAAGTGAGGCGATTATTTAGCAGGTACAGTCGTTTTTCCAGTTCTCTCCCCGGCTCAAATAAATAATCGGGGTGCAATGTGAGAAACTGACGGCCAATGCAGACATGCTTCACTTTTGAAGGATTATAAAATCTGAAATAGAAACCCCCTATAAAGTCATAAAAATTCACAATTACGTCAGGTTGGGTTTGCCTGACTTTCTGATGAATCAGACTCAGGCTATTCTTATATCTGCCAAGATACTTTGAGTTAAAAGTGATTGATTTCCATAAATCCAGGGACTTATTGTCTTTGTCCAGTATAAAATTTGGCGATTGTATTAATTCTGTAGTAGAAAGGATTTCGCTAAAAAAATAATCAGGCACCTGCCTGCGCGAACTTTTACCAATGAAAGTATGCACCACCTCATGGCCGCCCTCCGTGAGTATTTTCGACAACTCTATGGCCTGCGTCATATGTCCCCGGCCTTCACCCTGCACCAAGAAGAGGAACTTCATAGATTTTGCTGTACTTTCGAGTTACACAATAAAATCATCAATGGCAGAGGATGTATGGTGGCACAATCATAATTTAACTATAACCTTGATACGGAGAATAACAACGCCGTGATGTTATGCGGAAATGTATCTTGATTTTTTATCAAACCAATTCAGCCTTACATACTGGGGTTTCGGGGCTCAAATAAGGAAATATTTTATTATGTGTTGTTAAGCTGTTGTTAAGTTTTTGCGTTTAGCTTAGACTGGATAAGATCAATTGCCTGGCTAATTGTAGCAAGACCTTCAGAATCGTCATCGTTGATTTTTATATCAAAGGCTTGTTCAAATTCCATAATCAATTCGGCATAATCCAGTGAATCAATGCCCAGATCTTTGGAAAAATTAGCATCCGGGGTGATTTCGGTTCTTTCAAGGCCAATTTTATTGACGAGAATATCCGTAACTATGGCCATAATTTTAGAATCCATTGACTGAGTTGTTTAATTTTTCTGCTAAACTAAAAAAGAATATCCATGAAGGAAAGCATTTCAGAAACGAAGGATAAACTCTGTCCCTTCTTCTAACTTTGATTTTACCGAAATGGAAGCATTATGCTGTCGCAATATTTGCCGGGATAAGCTCAATCCTATTCCGGAACCTGATTTTTTAGTGGTAAAGAAAGGAATAAAAATTTTGGACTGGGCTTCTTCATCGATGCCGGGCCCGTTATCCTTAACGATAAAAAGAGTATTGCTTTTCTCATCCTGAAACGCGTGCAGCTCAATAATTTTGTTTTCTCTTTCTTCCAGTGCCTGCACTGCATTTTTTATCAGATTGATCAAGACCTGCTGAATCAGCTCCGGGTCTATGGACAGTGCCAGGTTTTGGGGATTTACATTTACCAAAAAGCGGATTTGATTGGTTTCCATGTCATGTTTCAAGAGCACGGTAATCTGATCGAAAAGCTCCGCCACACTAACCATCTGAAACTTGGGTTGCGGTATATGGGTAAGACTTCTGAAATCGTTGACAAACCTGATCAGGCCGTCACTCCTCCGCTGAATGGTTTGTACAGCGAGATGAATATCTTCCAGGTCTTCCTTGCTCATTTCGGGTTGGCCTTCACTCTGATCGAGATAACCCACTATCTCTCCCTCAACGGTGTTTGCCAAAGATGAAATGGGCGTGACTGAGTTCATGATTTCATGTGTCAGTACCCGAACCAGCTTCTGCCAGGCTTCCATTTCCTTTTCTTCCAGTTCGGTATGAATATTTTGCAATGAAATAAGCTTGAAAGGTTCATTGCCAAGAGTCAGCTCAATTGCATAAACAGAAAGTTGCCTTTCGTCACCACCCATTTCCAGCGTAATGAGTGATCTGCCGCCTGTTTTAAGTTCCCAAAAACACTTTACCAGATCTTCACTGATCGTATTGAGCTGATTGATATTCTTTAGATGATCAATCTTAAGAAGCCTTTTTGCTGCAATATTTATGATTTGTATATCGCCCTTTTCGTTGAATGTAACCAACCCGATGCCCACGTGCTGCACGATTGTGGTGAGGTATTGCTGTCGTTCATCTCTTGCAAGTCTGGTTTTGCGCAATTTTTTGATGACCATCTGAAACTGTTCGTGCAGGTATTTATTGAACGGATCGCCTGCCGGAGCCTCATCTTCTGTTGAAAAATCATTGTTTTTAATCGCCTCAAAAAAATCGAGGATTTTCTGGTTACTCCTGTCGATGAGTTTAATGAGTACAACTACCTGGGCGATAACCAGCGTAAGTACCAGCAAAATTGTAAGGGCAAATTCTTTCTGATTCACCAGTTGCACAAACAAAAATATTGTAAGTGCAATGGCTGTTACCCTGACAATAATCTGAAAGCGCAGATTGTTAGAGCCCATGTTTTTCCAGTCTTCGATATAGTGAGGCTCTTGTTAGCCCAAGCTCCCTTGCAGCTTTTGAAATGTTGCCACTGTGCTTATTGATTGCCTTTTGGATTACTGATTTTTCAACCGTTTCGAGGTTATAGTTATCAACATTCAGGTCATCGGCTTGCGGGTTATTTGTCAAAAAGAAAAAATCGTCAGGGGCAAGCGTAATGTTATCGCTCATGATGACCGACCTTTCAATGGCATGCTGCAACTCGCGCACATTGCCCGGCCAATGATACTTCTGGAGCCTTTTTATGGCTGTAGCAGAAATGGCTTTAACCGTTTTTCGATATTTCTTGCTATACATTTCCACAAAGTGCTCCGCCAGAATCGATATATCATCCTGTCGATCCCTGAGGGGCGGCAGATGCAGTTCTACTGTATTGATACGGTAGAGCAAATCCTGGCGGAATTCATTGTTTTTTACCATTTCGTAAATTGGCATATTGGTAGCACAAACCAGTCGAATATCAATGGAAATGGGTTTGTGTGTGCCGATTCTGATGATTTGTCGGTTTTGCAATGTCGATAAAAGCTTCGACTGAAGGGGCAAACTTAAGTTTGCTATTTCATCCAGAAAAAGGGTTCCTGTGTTTGCAACTTCGAATCTCCCTACCCTGTCTTCTTTCGCATCGGTAAATGAGCCCTTCTTATGACCAAAAAGTTCACTTTCGAACAAGGTTTCTGTGATGGCACCCATGTCAACGCCTATAAACACATTTTCACGCCGCAGTGATTTCTGGTGAATAGCCCTGGCGACCAGTTCCTTTCCTGTGCCATTTTCGCCCAAAATCAGCACATTGGCATCTGTTTGCGCTACTTTATCGATGATGTCAAAAACCTTTTTAATCGCATCGCTATTACCGAGTATGTCCTTGAATGGTTGATTGCTGTCTTCCTGAAGCTGCTTTTTTGCTTTCGTCAGTTTATCAACTTCGTTGTATGAATGCTTGAGCCTGATCGCAGCGGAAATTGTGGCAAGGAGCTTTTCGTTTTGCCATGGCTTCAGCACAAAGTCAGTGGCCCCTTCTTTTAATGCTTTAACAGCCATTTCCACATCGCCAAATGCTGTAATAAGTATGACAACGGCATTTGGGTCTCTTTCTGTAATCTGGCTCAGCCAGTAAAATCCTTCCTTTCCGCTGGTAATATCCTTGCTGAAATTCATATCGAGCAAAATGACATCGTATGTATCATTGTTAAGCAGGAATGGTATTTTATTGGGATTTTTTTCTATGGTAACCTGATGGGCGTGTTTTTTAAGCAACATTTTCGCTGCCAGCAACACATCTTCATCATCGTCAACGATTAATATTTTACCGATTTCCTTATCCACAAGCTTATAATTTTAAATGTTCATTCTCCAAATCAATGCCAGTATTAAAAGTTATCTGTTTATCAGATAGTTATATATTTCAAAAGTGAACAAAACACAAATATGATCAGAATTGATCACAAAACTGTATCATAATCGTACACAAGTTACTTACTTTTCATCATTAAGTGGAAGTGTCTTTGGAAGAAATATTCTTTGAACTTTTTCTAAATAGAGAGCCTGTTTGCTGAAATTTAATTATTTGTGCACAACCCCGTCCTAAATAAAAGAAGAGAGGTCCGATTTTTTGCCCAAAATAGTTA
>CAYZWN010000103.1:0-15140 GCA_964482185.1 uncultured Roseivirgaceae bacterium | reverse complement strand
TTTGAATTTGCTTTTTGAAGCCTTGATTATAGAAAGACACCATACAGCTGAAAAAGTAATGATTTGACTTCCGGTTTGGTATAATTGAAACAATGATTCATCGAAAAACCAGGCATAATGTGCCATTGGTGCTTAAAGATCAATTACCTTTGCCTTTGTTAAATTAAAAAAGCGAATATCATGAAACACATACTATATTTTTTTGCTA
Source organism: uncultured Roseivirgaceae bacterium (assembly GCA_964482185.1). Classification (GTDB taxonomy): domain Bacteria; phylum Bacteroidota; class Bacteroidia; order Cytophagales; family Cyclobacteriaceae; genus JAAUQL01. Next base: position 14,932 of record CAYZWN010000103.1, on the reverse strand, counting down.
TCGCAGCAACAATATGGTCGGGCTGCGAAACTAAAGACAAACCTGCGCCAGGAACTTTTGTAGTAGAAGCTGAAATACTGGGCGTGCCGGACTCTGTCGAGATTTTTCTGCAACTAATCGAAGACCGGAATTTAACATCAATTGATTCGGCCAATCTCATCAACTCGAAAGTTACTTTAAGCGGAAATATAGCAAGTCCGCAAATGGCTTTTATTAATATTGGCGGAAGCCGCAAGGCAATAAATTTTTTCGCTGAAAGCAACAATATACAGGTCAGGGTACATGTTGACAGTCTTCAGGATGCCCGTGTATCCGGTTCGAAAACCCATGATGATTTCATGGCTTTCAAGGCCGTTATGAATCCGATAGATATTCGTTCGGAAGAGCTTAATCAGGAATACAGTGAGGCATCAATGACCGGCGACAGCGAAAAAATGAACGCCGTGATAAGTGAGTACGAAAGCCTCCGAACAATGCATAATCAAAAAATCCGCGAATTCATCAGTCAAAAAAAATCCTCATTTATTGCCCCTTTCATCATCCGGGAATATTTGGTGTACGAACTGGAATACGCCCAGCTCGACAGTTTGCTGAGTAGCCTTGATCCTGTGGTACACACTTCCAGTGATTTCGAAAAACTCAGCGATCGGGCAGAGACCCTGAGAAAAGTTGCAATAGGCCAGCCTGCCGTTGATTTTGCCCTCAATGATCCGGAGGGGAATCCTGTAGCTATTTCATCATTCAGAGGCAACTATCTGCTTATCGATTTCTGGGCTTCCTGGTGTGGCCCGTGCAGGCGTGAAAATCCGAATGTGGTAAAACTGTATCAGGAATTTAACCCTATGGGTTTTGAAATTATTGGCGTTTCATTCGACCGCGATCGCGATCAGTGGCTCAAGGCGATAGTAGATGATAATTTAACATGGCCCCATGTAAGCGACCTTAAATATTGGGATTCTGAAGCAGGTAAATTATACGCTGTCAACAGCATACCTGCTACGGTGCTGCTCGACAGGCAAGGCATCATCATCGCCAAGAATCTGCGGGGCGATGCGCTGCGCAAAAAATTAGAAGAATTGCGTGCAGCCGAAGATCAAAATATCTAAATTAACTCCCATATTTTTTAACTCAAACTATAAAACTATGACAATCAGAGCATTTATCTTTATTCTGGCAGTGCTGACGGCATACGCCTGCGCATCAACCAAAAAAGTGGCCAAAATACCAACAGCGGTAGGCACCTGGGATTATGTTGTAAAGAATACGCCTGAAGGCGATTTACCCGGCACCTTTGTGATTTCCCAAAATGGTGATACGTTCACAGGTTATATGCAAAGCACCCAGGGGCAGACAGATTTGCGCAACATGACAATTGAAAATGATCAACTCAAGTGCGATTTTGATTTTATGGGTTATACCATTATGATGACAGGCGTATTTGCAGGAGAAACTTTTGACGGCAAAGTCTCTGTGGATTACAATGATTTCCCGATGACTGCAACAAAGCGGCCTTAATCATTAACAAATATCATAAGGGGCTCAGGCCCCTTTTTTTATGTAGCTGCTGATACCAAATTATTGAAAGGTTGAGTTATGGATAAAAAACCGAATATCGGTATTGAAAAAAAGTTGCGAAATTTGAGTTAAGTACTTTTGTCAAACACGCTCTTTTCATTGCTATGAAATCACAACTCGTCAAAACCAAAGAAGCCCTGCATGCTGAGTTTTTAAGTATCCTGGATTATTGGCAAAAAAATATGATCGATCATGAATATGGTGGCTTCCACGGACAAATCGATCATGATAACCGGGTGATTGCGCATGCCGGAAAAGGCGCAATACTCAACACAAGGATACTCTGGACTTTTTCCGCAGCCTATGGAATTACAAAACAACAGGCACATCTTGATATGGCTGACAGGGCTTTCGCATATCTTATCAATCATTTTCTTGATAAAGAACACGGGGGAATTTTCTGGGAGTTAGACCACGCCGGGGTTGTCATAAACTCCAGAAAGCAAACCTATGCCCAGGGATTTGGGATTTATGGGTTTTCGGAGTATTATCGCTCAACCGGCAATGAGGAAGCCCTTGCTGAGGCCATAGCATTGTTTGAGGCGATCGAGCGGCACTGCCATGACAGCGAATACGGGGGGTATATCGAAGCCCTCTCGCGCGAATGGCATCAGCTCGAGGATATGCGGCTTAGCGATAAGGATGAGAATTGTCCAAAATCCATGAATACACATCTCCACATTCTGGAGCCATATACCAATTTGTACAGGGTCTGGAAAAATGACCTGCTCGCAACCCGGATCAGACAGCTAATCCGCCTTTTCATGGATAAAATCATTGATGGGAAAACCGGACATTTCAATTTGTTTTTTGAAAATGACTGGGCGGTAAAATCAGATATAATTTCGTATGGTCACGACATCGAAGGCGCATGGCTGCTCACAGAAGCCGCGGAGGTGCTGGGCGATGAGCCTCTTTTAAAAGAAGTTGAAAAGATGGCCTTAAAGATGACAGATGCGCTTCTTGGAGAAGGCATGAATCCTAACGGTTCTGTCAATTATGAATTGGTGCGCAGCTCAGGACTAAAAGATTCCGAACGGCATTGGTGGCCACAGGCTGAGGCGCTGGTAGGCTTGCTCAATGCAGCGCAACTTTCCGGCCAGAAACGGTATCTGGTGTATGCATTTAAGGTTTGGGATTTTATAGAGAAAAATCTCATCGACAGAACACACGGAGAGTGGTACTGGAGCGTAAATAAAAATGGAATTCCTTCAGCCCAAAATGACAAGGCAGGATTCTGGAAATGTCCGTATCACAATACACGCGCTTGCATGGAAGGCAGCAGGCGACTTGATATCTTAAAAAAAGAAGTATCGGTTCAGTGAATTATCATGGTCAAAGAGGATTCCACTTTAAGTTAATCTCAATTAAATAAAAAAGATGAATGTAGCCATTACGATAATCTTAATCAATGCATTGCTCCTGAGCACTGAGCACCAAACCGGTGAGTGGAAGAAAAGTCTGGACAAAGACGACATCATCATTTACACCAGAGAAGTGCAGGATTCTCCATTTCTTGAATTCAGGGCCGAAGCTGAAATGCAGGGTAGCCTAAAGCACTTTAAGGAAATCATAACGGATTTTGAGAAGTACCCTGAAATCATACCGGACTGCAAAACTGTGACAGTCATTGAAACGCCTTCGCCAGATGAGTATATTTACCACATGGAATTGAAAGTACCGTTTCCATTTGCTCAAAGGGATGTGGTGCAGCATTTGATTGTGGAAGAGTCTCCTGAAAAACTAATTGTCTTGCTGAAAAACTTACCAGAGAGGCTCGAAACCGCGGAGCAGGTGGTGCGCATTCAAAAAGCTTATGGAAGCTGGAAAGTCAAAGAGATTTCGGCGGATAAAATATTTATTGAGTTCCAATATCTCGCTGATCCCGGAGGTGGCATTCCGCCATGGCTTGTCAATTCCTTTATTGTAAAAAGTCCATTCAAGACTCTTAAGTCAATGCGGAAAGAAATGCAACAATAGAAACCAGGGGCCAGATAGTGATCCATTGTTGTCATGGATCAGATTAGCTACAGTCTGCCTATTTCATGAGGGCTCACAGTGGTCACTAGTCAGTAATCAATGGTAGAAGTAAAAAACCAAACCCCAGGCATTAAAAGCAGAATCCAAATCACAAGCATCAAAAATCAAATAAATCCCAATGATTCAAATTTCAAAAAAACAAACAGGTTTGGGATATTGTCGATTGGGTTTTGGAATTTGTTTGTGATTTGGAGTTTGATTTTTGGAACTCTCAACATGGCATTAAATTCCTATCGACCTATCAATCTACCAACCTAAGTGATTAACCCTGCACACAATAGGTTCATTAACAGTCAATCACGAAACCAGCCTCAAAGTGTTGGCTTTTAATAATGAATAATCCGGGTTAAAACAGACCTTACTCAATAAGGTTCCGTACAATAGCATCGGTTATCGAAGCCGGATCAAAAATGTTAACATCTTCCAGATCGGTTTGCTCCCCATTGGCAATCCAATAAAATAGATATTTACCAGTTGTATGATTTTTTATAAATCCCAGCTCTTCAATGGAAGGGATGGTTTTCGTGCCATTTTGAATATCCATTTTCAACTGTTCCAGTATTTCCTTTGCAGGGATGCGATTAAATATCTCCTGGGCTTCAATTTTAATATCACTGGTTTCTGCGATGTATTTTACATTGTCCGCCGCCAGATTGAGCTGTGCAACCTGCGCACTTGTCAGCACCTCTACATCAATAGAGACCGTACGCTTAAAATCACTTTTGAATGTACATTTTGGGGTGACCACCACACCCAGTGCTTTCACTTCCTTATTACCGGCAGTAATAGTCACTGTAGTTGAAGCTTTCAGCCTATTGAGCTTGGCAAGATCCCGAAGAGCTCCCTCGATTTCGCTTCTTGTAGTTTCACTATCATTGGTTTCACTGGCAGCTTTATTCAGCCTGTCCAAAGCATTAATGTAAGGATCATCCAGTTTATTAACCTGACTCGCAATATTATCACTGCAAAGGGCCAGCCCTTCATCATCAATAATTTTTTTGGCCTGATCCTGACCACTTTTTATTCCCGCGGCCATTTCATCCGCAATGCGATCTTTCGCTTCTTTAACGATAGCCGGTATAATGCTTCTCAATCCTCTCAAGCTCAGCTCAAACTCATAGTCGGCAATAGCTTTTTCCAGATCTTCTAATGCTGTCTCGGCTTTGATAAAGCCTGAGTCAATGTTGGCGTTTACCAGATTGTTGATATCATCCATTAACTCCTTTGGCGGCTTGGCTTTAAACTCAGTCTCGCCTTTCCTGAATTCTGCTCCTGCTGCCCAGGTCATGCCATTGGCAAGAACGCTGCCGGTCATGGTAAATGCTTCATTATTTGCACCCATAAACCCATCTACCGCATAGGTATTGGTCGGAAGTTCCAGATTGAATTCCCCTGAGAGTTCCAGGTCAAATGCTCCGTCTTGTTGTACATAGCCTGAAGTTCTGATTTGGCCTCCCGGCTTTACCGGGATTATTTCCGGCCACCAGCTATTATCCGGTTTCGCCAGGCCGTTCAGAAATGCCTGCGCCTTCACACCATTGGTTCCGGCCTCCGCAGTTATTGCGGCGCTTGCCTCTCCCAGAGGAATGGCAAAAGTGATCCAACTGCTGATGGGTAACGACAAATCAAATGCTCCGTTAATACCGGCGCCAAAACCGGCTGAGAAACTCAGAGGGAAAGGTTCTTCTTCCACCAGTTCTACATTAAACTCCGTATTCCTGATTTGTACGCCGCTTACCTCAATTACTTTGAAGATCGGGAATGTGCCGCCCCGGATACTTTTTCCGTTAAAAGTGACAATTTCATTAACCGGCTGTATTGGAATGTAGGGTATATTGCCTTCGAAAGATTCACCAAAAGACATTTCTCCCAACTCATCCTGTGCTGCAGAATAGTAGTAAAACGGATCGGTATAATCAAAAATATACAATATATGCCCACCGACCGGTGGTTTAATCGATAGTGGTTTTGTAGCATTCGGATCGCTGTTGGCTCCAACTTTCATCTCAAGCGCCACGGCAATTCTATATGCGATGTAAAATCGTTCATCCATAAGGATTACATCCAGGTCCCAGTTTTCATTGAGCCATTTTCCGGTATAATATCCCAGATCAGCCTGAACCGGATCGGTAAATTCAATATAATCATTTGGAGATGGGACGGTAGATTTGCCCTCTATGCTTTTTACAGTCCCGTCATCGTTGTATTCTACCGTTATTATAGCATTATCAAGCACCACTTCTTTTTCATTTTCAGTAGTAATTGTTAGTTTGCCATCAACAGACATTCCTTTGTCAGTTTCAACAACAATACCCTCTGCTTTCAGGTCTTTTTTACTCAATGTGCCATCTTCTATCTCAGGGCATTGCTCCTTACAAATATCAGGATTGCCGCAAGGATCAGTAAGGCATACATCCGGACATTCACCACATCCGTCGGCGCAGGGATCTTCATCGCATTTGTTTTTATCGCAACCCTGCAGGCATAGGAACCCTACAAGCATACAACACTTAATAAAATTTTGGATACCGGTCAATTGACGTATCGGGTTTCTGCTTTGTTGGTTTTGGTGCCTTACGGTTTTCATGGTCTGTAGAAGTTTGGTTAAAATTGCTTTGATTGCAGTTGGCTTTATACTGGTGTATTTAAAAAGTGCCCTATAGAAAGTCGATTGCCCTCAACAGGCACTTTACCACAAACAAATAATATTTGAGTTCGCTTTTTTTCCCTATTTGAATGCATGATTATTTATTTGTGGTTAATAATTCGTTTTCAATCAGCAAATGTTGGCGTCTCCGACATGATGAAGATAGACATTAAATTTGGTCGATCAGAATTTACGGGGTGGACAAAAGGCGGACAACAAAATAAAAAACAAGGATGCGTCGGAAATTATCGGAGGAGGCTGTTGGAATTGAATGAGCGAATCAGCGGCATCTCAATTATTTATTCCCAAATAACATTTTGGGCCAGGTAACATGCCAGAAAACATGGGATTAATGCTACCCGGAATAAATTAAACTTAAAATAAAGATCAACTTTCGCAGTAGTAACATTCGGCTTTTAGTTTTAAAATTTAAACCGAACGTCATGCAATATATACAAGCAATAACCCTAAGTCTTTTTTTGACAACCCTTTTTTTTAACTGTGCTCAGAAGACAAAAAGCGAACATGAAACCACTAAATCCGGGAAAAGCAAGTGCGAAAGCAACCAGACCGTGAGCGTAAACGGCGATGGCTTTAACAATGAAGTTTTTAAAATTTCAGGTGTGCCGAATAACGAAATCTGCCTGTGGGCGGTACGGTATTTTACCAATCGATTGCCTCCCTCAGCGTTATCCGCAGGAAACTCTGAGGCAAAACCTGTCATGAATGTCAGTTGCACCGACAGGCCGGCATGAATTCTTTCGTGGTCAAGCAGCCATTTTTTCCGTACTAATCCGCCGGCATAGCCTGTCAGATCACCGTTCTTTCCAATCACCCGGTGGCAAGGAATTAATATGGCTATGGGATTCTTTCCATTGGCGGAGGCTACTGCACGGATGCTTTTCGGATTTCCCAGTTTGACGGATTGTTCCTGGTAAGTGGTCGTTGTGCCATAGGGAATGCCCAGGAGTGCATTCCAGACTTGTTGCTGAAAGGGTGTACCCATGGGATGAAGTGCTACCGAAAAGGTTTTCCTGGTACCGGCAAAATATTCAGCCAGTTCGATTTTTAACCGATCCAGGTGAGGATTTGGATTTTCAACTACATTAAAGTCATCAGACAATTGCTCCTGGTTTTTTATGATTTTTTGATCGGTAAATTCCAGACAGCAGATGCCCTGGTCGGTAGCACAGGCAGCCATTGCGCCTAACGGAGTTTCTATTTTTAAATAATAAATGGTATCCTGCTTCATTATAGAAACCGGCATATTCATCATAATTTCATTTCCCAACCCTTTTCATATGTCCGGCTCCAAAGCTTTTGGGCTTCCTGGTCTCCTTTGATATGACCGTTTTCCGGATCGGTCTGCAGCGATCTGCCCACGCGCTGAGCGATATTACCCAACTGCACCAGTAATGTGCTGATGTGCCCTGATTCGATGTCGGAATGCAATTGGGCGCCTTTACGGATGGCATCGAACATATTGCGGATATGCAGCACGTCGAGCTGATCGGCGGGGTTCACCGGGTTTTGCGGATCAACTTCTATCACCGGTTTTTTGTATTGCAGAATGTTGCTTTTCAGATCGAAGATGGTATAGCTGTCGCCGCCAGGAATGAGCATGCTTCCGTTTTCACCATAAAACATCACGCCCGCCGTGGTGCCTTCGATGTCTTTGCCGTTGCAACTCCGGCCTTCCCATGTCATGGAAACGCCTTCTTCAAAATCCAGATTTATTACTTGCGTATCCGGCGTTTCCCAGTCATCCTTGTACCAGAACCGGACACCATTCGAACTCACCATGATCGGGTAATTTACGGCCATTCCCCAGCGCAGCAGGTCGATCATGTGCGTGCCGTTGTTGAGCGCTTCGCCGGTGCCCCAGTGCCAGAACCAGTGCCAGTTGTAGTGGACGATATTATCTTTATACGCCCTGCGCGGTGCCGGTCCCTGCCAAAGATCCCAGTCGAGCCAGTCAGGCACGGGTGTTGGTTTGCCTACACCGATCGGCCCGCGGTTGTTGGCGTACCAGCTTTTACCAAAGTAAACCCGACCGATGGCACCGTCTTTCAAAGCCTGTATGCCTTCCACCACGTTGGGCCATGAGCGCCGCTGATTTCCCATCTGAACCACCTTGTTGTATTTTTTTGTCGCCTCTACAAGGATTTCCCCTTCATGCGGGTTATGGCTGCAGGGCTTCTCGACGTACACGTGCTTGCCGGCCTGCAAAGCCATGAGTGTGGCAGGGGCATGCCAGTGGTCCGGGGCGGCAATGACGAGCAGATCAATATCCTTGCTTTCGAGCGATTTGCGGACATCCCGGATTCCGCCTGGGACGATCGGCTGTTTGTCCTTAAGTGCATCGGTACAGGCAGTAATCGCCCGATTGTCCACGTCGCAAAGATGCAGAACATCGCAATCGGGTTGAGACGCGAAGTTTTGCGCTAATGATTTTCCTCTGGCGTTTACACCCATAACCGATGCTGTCAGGCGATCGTTTGCCCCGATGATCCTGGCGTAGCTTCTGGCACTGAAGGCAGGCAGGATACCTCCGGCCAGGAGGGCAGAGGTACCCATGGATTTTTTTATAAAAACCCGGCGAGTTGTTTTCATCATTTCGTATTTAAGGTTTGCAGATATTCATCGGCCAGTTTACGGGCCAGTTGTGTTATTCCCTGTAATTCAATACGAGCCCCATCAACACGTTTACTTTCGTCAGCGGCCTCCATGAATGCCAGGATTTCCAGCGTTTCTTTAGGCTTCACGGGGGCGACTCCGGTCTGGAAAAACCTTACAATTTCCACGAGCATGGGTTTATAGCCCGGGTATGGGCTTAGGTTTAAAATGCCTTTTTCGCCAAAAGCCGTTCCGCCATATTCGCTCTTACCGCTCCTGGTGCCGCGGAAGGTTCCGATTCTGTCGTTTTCCCAGGTGCCGGTGGCCTGGTCGGTATCTTTTGTTGAGATTCTTGTAACACTCTTACACCCCGTTCCCATAACCGCATACAGCATTTCAACGCCATGGATTCCATACCAAAACAGGTCAGGGTGGGTTGGCTCGAGGTGGCATGGACTGAAGGTAAACACGCCAAGTATTTGCCCGATTTCACCCCCGGCGGCACGCTGCACGTTTTCAACATAACGCAGAGAAGACGAGGAGAAAACGGGCACATTGTATTGTTTCGCCAGGTCAAAAATGATCATGGCATCGCGCAGGGAAGCCGTAATGGGCTTATCAATAAACAGGGTCTTACCGGCTTTCAGAACAGGAATAGCCTGTTCCAGGTGCAGACGCCCGTCGTTGGTTTCGAGCATTACCACATCACATAATTCCAGTAAGCGGTCAATCGAATCGACAATCTGAACGCCGAGTGCTTTCATTTCTTCGGTGTACCCTGGTATCCGGCTGTAGCTGGATTCAATATCACTGCTCCCTTTAGGATAAGCGGCTACCACACGGTATCCACCCAATTCGGGGCCGGCTTCTGACTGGTTAAACTCTTTGGTAAATGCCACACTATGTGAGGTGTCCAGTCCGATCATACCGATTCGTTTTCCGGTATTGGATGGACTTTGGCTAGAAACAATTTTGCCCGGAAGCAGCGAAAATGCCAGGCTTCCTGCGACTGTTTTCTGTATAAACGCTCTTCGGGTATTTTTACGGGTATTTTCCATTTCAGACAAAAATATTAAAATTATTTGGCAGCCCGGATAATAACCTGATTTTTAGTCAATCCCATATCCCTGATATGTTGCTTGCCGACAGAGCCTATTCCCGTTTCGATTCAACATCAAAAACCATATTTACAACCTGTCAAACTTCCCAGTCGGTTACCACCTTGTAGATCTTTTTTACGAATCAATCTTTCAGTCAAATCACCAAAGTTATAACGCCAGGCAGGCGGGTTGGCAAAAAAGTATGTGTGTGGCTACTAAGGTATGGTTGCGGGGATGGGCTGCCACATTCATGCTTTTTGCGGGGGCTTTTTTCATTTCCTTGCATCAAAATTTCATTGGCACAGTTCTCTTTTAGGCTTGTTGGTAATGGTCTGTGTGGTGTGTATCCCGAAGGGAATAATAATCCCCATAATATTCAGAGCAAAGCCACCGGCTCCCCCGATAAAACCGGGGCGTTTTCATGCCTGGCTTTACAAGCCGCACGAAAACTTAGTTGTTGTAAGCTGGCCTTTTCTCTTTTTTACGTAATTTTTTCGTGTTCTGGGCAGTCCACTCGGATTTCAGAATCGGCAAGTTTTGTTTTAAGTAAATTACAGTAATGAATTCCGTTTTCGGTGTTGTAAAATAAGCAAGTAAAACACATTCGTTGAATGGTAATAATGCCTGATTTGTTCAGGTCATAAATTAATTTTAGTAATCCGTTGAGTATTATCGTTTTCTGTTCTTCGGATAGTTTTTCAAGAGGTTGCTCAAGGGAGGAAGCAAAAAAGGACGCTTTTTTTGCTATTTTTTTCCCTTCTGATGTTAGAGAAAGAGTATAACTTCTGGTATCCGTTGGGTTGATTTCTTTTGTGACTAAATCTTTGGAAAGTAGTACTCTTACACTGTCACTTATTGTGGCTTTGGTCATATTGAACTCGTCTGCCAGATAGCCTACTTTGCATTTTTCTAAAGAATGAAAATAAATAAAAATCAATATTTGAATTTGAATGGGGCTTAACGAATTTTCTTTGCTTTCATTCCAAAGCAATACCCGGAACGCTTCTGAAATTCTCTCCAAAGCTACAACAATACGGCTTTCTGCCTTTTGGTTTTGCTCGTTTAAATTAAATGATGAATACTTCATGCGTTCTGAATATTATGCAACATCAAACGTGCGATATTGGCTGCTCTTAATTTTGCTTCATTCGCTTTTTCACCCATGAATAGTTCATCAATTGTCTGTATAAAAAGATGTAACCATTCTGAAAATTCTTTATCTGTCATTGCAGTAATTTTGCTTAATGCAATATGCTTTTGCATTGGATTTCCTGAGAAGCTATGTTCTCCCAGCAGTATGCTTGCCCAAAAGGAATACATTTTGGGAAGATGAGCTTCCCAATTTATGTTTGCCACGTCATTAAAAATATATCCAAGAATAGTATTGTTTCTAACTTTCTCGTAGAAAGTGTTTACTATTAACTCTATATCCTTTCTGTCCTTGATATCTAATTTCATTCGCAATTTTCCATTTCAATGATAAAGTATCCCTTTTCTTTAATTTCAGCTTCCCATTGTGATTTAACTGTTTCAATATGGCAAAACCTACACTCTTTTGAAGTTAAAGGCTGCCCTTCCTGTCCTTTTGTTTTCAGGTACTCTTTGCCGTAACCATAAATAATGGTGGTGTCTTTGACTACTTCCGGTGCAATAATGTCGAAGTGCATCACGCTACTGTCTATTTTTGTTACATAGGTGTCCCAAACTGCTACTTTCATATTCGTTTCATTTTTAATGTTAGATTAAGCTTTGATGCCAAAAATTGTCAAGAAAGTAAAAAAGATAAACATCGATGTCATCTTCATTTTAAAAACAAAATTAAGGCAAGTCCTGCCATTGCCGGAATTGCCTGGATTACAAAAATTCTTTTAGATACAGTAATTCCTGCATAGATGCCCGCAATAGCAACGCATACAAAAAAGAAAATCTTTATATTATTACTCCAAACAGGGTCGGTAATAAAAAATGACCAGATAAGTCCCATTGCCAAAAATCCATTGTACAACCCTTGGTTAGCAGCCATGCCCTTTGTCGGCTTAAAAATATCTTTAGGCAACATTTTAAATGTCTTTTTACCTAAAGTTTCCCAAGCAAACATTTCTAACCAGAGAAAATATAAATGCTCAAGTATGACAATGATGGTTATAATAAGTATCAATATGTTTATCATACTTACTTGAATCTGAGTTTATAAAAAATTAAAACCAAGCAAAGATAGGAATCCTAACATTTCAGGGCAAATAAAATCACTTTACTTTATAGGGTAGTGATAAATCACCACGCGCTAAAGAATAAACTTTGTAAACTCCAGGCATTGGTTTGTCACCACCACCATTTCCACCGTCACGGCTTGTATTTACTTGCATAAAAGCAGCAACTCCATCATAATAAAAATCGGTTTTATTGTTCATACGATAATCGGGAGCAACCACTCAAATCGCGTTTCCCTTTGTGATGACTTGAAACCCAGGTGAATCCATATACATAGGCATTCCCGGATTGGCAGGTGGTAAAACCACAGTTGTATCATTTGGGTCGAATTGTTTAACTGCCAAACCACCTTCTACTCTTTTGTCTTCAGTTAAAATTACCCAATGTGGATGCCAAACAACACCGTCATTATTATAGTCTCCATCGTTGTATTCATCCCAACGTGGTGTATCATCAAAGTCAGAATGGGAGGTCAATGCAAGGGCAAGTATGCCTTCGGTTTCACCAAAACCAACGTCTGTAGGTTTGAGTGTTGTTGGAAAAACATAACCCAATACTGGTGCTCCGCTGAGTTGACCTACTGGAATAGGCGGAGTTTTTCCAGCTTTTTCTTTTACGGTAATTTTCCAAATGGTGGCAGCAATGTCTGGTGAGTGTTTTACGCTTACCATTTTTATATGGAAGTCATCATTGTTGTAGTTTCCGCATTTGTCGCAGGCAAAGCCATGAACTGTAAACAGAGAAACGCCGAGTAGAAGAAATTAATGTTTCATTTTGTTAAATTTTTAAATGGTGAAATGTAAGATAGGAATCCTTTTAAATTAGGACTCCTAACTTATATTTTGAAAATTATTTAGCCTTTAACGTCAGCCATAGACGCTCCAAAATTGAGGTGAAGTACATTACCGTTTGGTGTAAGCAATGCAGGAACAGATTTTACACCTGCCTTTTCTGCTTCTGCAATTCGGTTGCGGTCTTCACCGATGTGAACGATTTCTACATTGGTTGCACCAATAAGATTAACGATGTCGTGTTCTGCACTGATGCACACCGGGCAGCCTGCGTGATAGAAAATTGATTTTGCCATTTTTTTTATGATTTAAATTGTCGCCTGGCATTATTGCCGCTGTAAATATAGTAAGGAATCCTAACCATACAAATTAATCTAAAATATTTTCATTTCAATTTAAGTTCATCCTTTAAATCAGTCAGAAATAATTTTTAGTACTGAATCCTGAGCGAAAGCGCAAAAACCTCATCAGACTGGGGGTTGACCAAGGCCATGCCTACACATGGAAGGACCGAGCGTAAAGAAATGATCCCTGAGGATCATTTTAGTGAGCAGTAGGAAGGGAGGGGAGAAAAGGGGGATGGGCTGTAGCCCAAAGTCCAATTCTAAACACTACTATCACTTTGTCACGCTTAAAAAGAAAAGGATATGAATCGATGCTTTCCTATTACCTCAAAACGCAACCTACAATCCAATGAACCGCCAAGTACGTGACCCGTACGCTTGGTGGTGTGAGAGCCTCAACCTGAGCCATTTGGCTCAGGTCAGGCTACTCGATTAGCAACAGTTTTTAATATCGAGTAATTGCTCCAAACCCATTAAAATCTGACAGTTCTCCTTTGGGAAGAAAAACCACATCACCTCCATAATTCATATTTAATTCAATCAATTCGTCATAGATATCATCTACTACTTCTTTCTTATCTCGAAGCCCGTCTGACACATATTGAATTTGGTCATTTTCCCAAATAGCAGGTTGAAACTTTCCTTGCTCAATAAAAAGAGTTTGAATTCTTCCCTGTTTGATTGCTTTCCATATTTCGTTTGTATCGCTCAAGAATTTGTTTTGACTTACAGCCGTTTTAAGTTCCTGCTTTCTTGCATTGTTTTTCTCAACGGTATAATCTTTCACTATTGCCCACGCTTCTGTAACAATAGCGTGGGCTTTTTCGTCCACTCTGTTCTTATTTAAATAAGTGTCGAAAATACTTTGCTTTTGGTCAGCAATTTTTAAGTATTCGTGATAGTTACTTTCCTCTGTGCAAATCAATACAGGTAGTGGGTTTTCTTTTCTCACCTTATTTACTTCCTTATCCACTCGGTTAAAAAACTCAGCGACAAGATTTGTCTGTTTGCTTGCATTTGAAAGTTCTGCTTTGTTGGTTGAGTAAAATTGTGTGTTTTCGATTGGGAACGGATTTCCAATTTCGGAAACGATTTTGTCATTAAACGCTTCGATTAATCTTACCTTTTGTTGGCTCAACACCAAAACATAATAATTAGCCTCTAAATGCAATGCTCTTACCAAATCACGTGTAGCAAAAGAATGGTCAACGACCACTCTGTTTTCCACTGCAATTGGTAAACGAGTATACTCCGCAACGTCTTCATTTACAAAAATGATAAGGCTTTCAAGGTTATGGCTATGGTCGATTTGTGACTCTAAATCTTTCAAGCGTTCGACCAATTGTTTAGCATCTCGTTTATTTTCATCTGCAAAAAGTCGTTCTTCCGCTTCTTTTATCAGGTTTTTAAGCGTTAATGAATCCTTTTTGTTATCAGGACTTGTTCTGTGTGTGTTTAAAATAATTGTCACACAGCTTTCTGAAGTAATGTCTTTTAACTCTTTTAATTTAATGTTCATATTTTCTTGTTTCGTTTTGTTTCAAATTGTTGCTAACGGTCGCACATATGGCCTGTGGCGGTTTGCGGGGTACTTCCTTATCAACCGAT
>CAYZWN010000102.1:0-15201 GCA_964482185.1 uncultured Roseivirgaceae bacterium | reverse complement strand
AGATGCAGGAGCTGGAGTTGGATACACGGGTGTACGAATACGCGGAAGCGATGCCACGAGAATCAATGTGACCATCAATGGCATTCCGTACAACGACTCGGAGTCCCAAGGCGTTTTTTGGGTGAATATGCCCGACTTTTCTTCGTCTGTAAATTCCATTCAGATCCAGCGGGGAGTCGGCACCTCTACCAATGGCGCCGGGGCTTTCGGGGCTACGATTAATCTGGAAACCAGCGTGCATTCTGAAAAGCCATTTGTCGAGCTGAACAATACATTCGGTTCGTTCAACACCCGCCGCCACAACATCATCATGAATACCGGCCTGCTGGATGGCAAATGGTCATTTGAGGGCAAGCTGGCACAAATCAGCTCGGACGGCTACATCGACCGGGCGTCATCAGACCTGAGTTCCTATTTTCTCACAGGGCAGTATATCGGAAAAAACACGCTGATCAAAGCCCTCGCATTCGGAGGCAAGGAAGTAACCTACCAGGCATGGAACGGCGTGGAGCAGAACCTTATGAAGACCAATCGCACATTTAATTCGGCAGGTATGTACTTTGATGATGACGGCAATGTGCAATTTTATGACAGGGAAGTGGATGACTATCGTCAGGATCATTTTCAGTTGCATTTCAACCAGCGACTGGGCAACTACTGGACATTTAACACAGCCCTGCACTATACACATGGCGAGGGCTATTTTGAGCAGTATAAAGAAGATCAGTCTTTCTCAGATTACGGACTACCGGATGTGGTGGCAGGCACAGATACCATTTCACAAACCGACCTGATACGCAGGCGATGGCTCGACAACGACTTTTATGGTTTTATCTATGGATTTAACTATGACAGAAACAGGTTCAATCTCGCGATTGGCGGTGGCTATAATTACTATGAGGGCGCACATTTTGGGGAAGTAATATGGGCCCAATATGCCTCCAACAGCGAAATCAGGCAGCGATACTACGACAATGTTGGAAAAAAGGACGATTTTAATTCCTACATCAAGGCCAATTATGAACTGAGTGCCAAAGTCAATGCTTTCGCGGATTTGCAGATCAGATATGTGAACTACCGCACTTATGGCATCGACAATGACCTGCGAAATATTGATGTAGGTGAGTATTACACTTTCTTTAATCCCAAGGTCGGCCTCACCTACCAGCTCAACAACCAATCATCCATGTATGCCTCCTATGCTGTGGGCAACCGCGAGCCGGACCGCAACGATTTTATCGATTCGCCAACGCTTCCGAAGCCCGAAACGCTTGGGGATTTTGAATTGGGGTATCAGGTTGCGGAAAAGAACTACTCGGTGTCGGCTAATTTTTACTATATGAACTACCGCAATCAGCTTGTGCTCACCGGAGCGCTGAATGATGTAGGCGGAGCCATCCGCACCAACGTGGAGAACAGCTACCGAAGCGGCATTGAGCTCAGTGGCGGCTATAAATTCAGTGATCTGCTGCGCTGGAATGGCAACGTCACGTTTAGCAGAAATAAAATAGCGGAGTACGTCGAAGATCTGAATGATTATCTTGAAGGAGGCCTTTCAACCACTGCGTACGAAAACACGGATATCGCCTATTCGCCGAATCTGATCGCGGCGTCAGAATTCACGCTTACGCCTTTGCAAGGACTGGATATCACGCTCTTTTCAAAATATGTCGGAAAGCAATATCTCGATAACACCGCCAATGAAGACCGGGCCTTAAATGCCTACTTCGTTAATGACCTGATCATCAATTACAGCTTTACCACCAAACTCATCAGGGAAATTGGTATTAATCTCATGGTAAATAATGTATTCAACAACCTGTACGAATCCAATGGCTATACCTTCGGATATTTGTACGGAGAGGAAATCAGGGAAGTATATCTGTACCCGCAGTCGGGCATCAATGTGCTGGCCGGATTGAAACTGAGATTTTAGAAATAGTGTATTCCCTGACATCGCTATGTTCATGTCGGGGAATAACATCGTTTCACTTTTTCGTTTTTCTTTTCAGCCATGCCGATTTTCTTTATAGCCGTATATGCACTATTTTTATTGATGTAATGCCAATACTCATGGAAAAAATCAGAATCAACTTTCCGGCATATGTGCAATTTGAAACGGAACTGCAAGTGCGCATCACCGATCTGAATTACGGGGCGCACGTGGGTAACAATGTCATTCTGGGACTGGCCCATGAAGCGAGAGTACAATACCTGAATTTTATGGGAAGTCGCGGTGAAATCGATCTGGGGGATGGCGCAGGCATCATTATGGCTGATGCAGCGATTGTATTCCGGGCGGAAATTTTCTATCCGGAAATTCTGGTCGTACAGTTATCAGCAAATCATGTTACCGAAAGAAGTTTCGACTTGTATTACAGATTTTTATTAAAAAAAGACGGCCGTGAAGCGGCTCTGGCCAAAACTGGTATTGTGTGCTTCGACTATCAAAAGCGACGCCCGGCAAGTTTGCCCAATGAGTTCAGAGTAAAAATTGCGGGAGAGTTATAGCTTGATTGGCTTAACCCTGATGATTACTAATTTTTTTGGCTAAAGGTTGTATTGCAAATTCCTCATTCGTATGGCTCAGTTGATAAATAAATCTCCCTGATATCTGCCGGAAGACTGGTTTCTGCGTGGAAAATCCTTTTGGTTCGCAGATACCTATTATAATTAAACTGGTCGAAAATTTCGCTCAGCGAATCCACACTGCTGATATGCACATCGCCGGAAGCATGGATAAATTCATTATTTCCCAGCCAAAGCCCAACGTGGGTCACCCGCTCTGAGTCATCTTCGTTTTTTCTGCCGAAAAACAGCAAATCTCCCACCTGGTGATGCGAGAAGTTCCGGATCGTGTCAACAAGCATACCCACCTGAACCTGCTGTGAGGCATCACGTGGTAAAATCAATCCATGCATCAGGTAAACGGTTTTGGTAAAGCCGCTGCAATCCATCCCTTTCGTGGACGTACCGCCCCACAGGTATGGCACACCGAGTAGTTTTTTCGCCTGCATCGTCACGGAGCTGTCGCTGATATGCAGTTTGCTGATCCAGTTTTGCACAGGTAATGCCTCGTTGAGGCCGACAAATGCCCTGCGGCCGTCCGGGTATTGCACGTACCACGCTTCCTTCAGCTTCTTTTCGACCAGCAAAATATTGCCAGAAACCAGATCCGAAACCTGGGTGCCGATTGCATTGAGTGAGACGCCAAAAGAAGGTAAATAGATGATCTTTTCACGTTTTTTCCATACCTCTATCTCAGACTTATTCATTGCGAAAAAGCTGCTTTGCTCTGTCCAGGCGATGTACTGATCAGGTGTCTGAACCAGCGCCCACCCACCTGAAGTTTTAAGTAATTTTACCGGTGTGCCCAGAAGCGCCTGTGTTACGAGCTCTGCGCTGTGCCTGGGGTTTGAGCGCAAATTGGCGACTGAGACATTGATCAGGGCGTATGGCTTATCATTAACACTGCTGTCCGGCAATATCACGATATCGTCAGTTACCCGGATGCCAACCGAATCGAGCTGCTTCAAAAGGGCATTTCTCGCTTCTGGCAGGTTTGTCTCGCCATAAAGCAATATAGGCCTTTGAGTTTTGATCTTGATGTCAAAAATGGATGTTCTTGGGTCCGGCGCATATTTTTCACCGATCTCAATGATTAATTCCCGGGCAGTGTCCGCCTCCCTTTGACGGCAGGCTGACGCCAGGATGATGATAAAAAACAAAGAAAAAATTAATCTGCCCATAATTTCCAGTTGTATTTACTCAGGTCGGGTGTTTGTTTTTTCGGTCTTTTTAACTCATAATCGTAAAGCAGTTGACCTAAATCCCGCATAAACGGAAAAGCAACGGTATCGTATTCGTAGATGCCATCATTCAAAATTTCATTTTCATTTACATAAATGACGGCCCCCAGCACAAATTCAATATTTTTATCAAAATCAACGATGTATGCCATATCCGTCACAAAACCATAAGCCAGGCCGATTTTATTGAAAATCCTGATATTGCGGTCAATGCTTCGGTTTGTGCCGGCAAACATGAGGAATTTGCAATAATCATCCTCGTATTTCGAGCCGTAGTATGGAAAGTCGGATTCCTGAGGATATTTCGACATAAATTGATACAGGAAATTGTAATCGGTCTGAGTGAGATTAAATTTCTGAGCCGGGTAATAGTTTTCAGGAAACATGATCTTCAGAAGCACATTGTGGAGTGATTCCAGGCCTATGGCATTTTTATATGTAAAATCCATGGCTTCATTTACCAATTCTCCATCACGGATATAACCTTTCCCAAGCAGGATGGTCGTGTCTGCCCTGATCTCAATATCATTCCAGGCAGAATCCTGATCATAAACCACCTTGCCTTCATAATAAAATCGCATGGGGTTGGTGCAACTATTTTCTTCCCCGGAAAGCGGAATGCTAAGTCGGTGCGTGATCCGCACGTCCCGGAAGCCCTTTTCGATCATCCGCACATTTGCTTCCCGCTGACCGAGAAATTCATACAACCTGTTAAAGGCATCATTATCGCTCACCATGAACAACTTCTTGATATAGTGTCCGACAGATGGTTTGCCCGTGTGCGAGGAGGTATCGGCATACACGCTTGTCTGACCGGAGTACACACTGTCAATTTCCATGTCAGAAAATGCTTTGAAACCACGGATCATCTGGTCATTGATTTTCTCGAGAGCCAGGGCTGCCACGGGCAGTTTAATCGTGCTGGCCGGGTAGAAATATTCATTTTCATTGACCCGGAATCTGTGCGTGGTGAAATGCGCCTTATTTTGTGCATCCCTGTCGATTTGCGTGTAAATGATCTGCAAACGGTGTTTTTCGGCATTTGCCAATACTTCATCAAATTTGCCTGAATCCCGCATCAGGTCTTCAATCAACCCACCGGATGTGGAGCATCCTGTCAGAGCCATCATAGTGATTATGGTGTATGTAAAAAGTGTTTTCATATCTAATATCAATTAATCCATCACAAATCAAATCCCTCTTTCCCTTGATACATTATTCCAAGTCCGGGCTGTGATGATGTAGCAACATAACCCGCCTCATACTTCAACCCGGAGGCCAGGTCTTCGGCGAGCAGCAACGGACCGTCAAGATCTGCATAATCCATAAATCCCAGCAATTGCGCTGCCGCGGCAATACCAACAGTCGATTCAGTCATGCAACCGATCATCAGCTTCAACCCAAGCAAACGGGCCTTAGCAATCATCCTTAAAGCAGGTGTGATGCCACCACATTTCAAGAGTTTTATATTGATGCCATGAAAAAGTCCATCGCATTTTCCCACGTCTGCCTCGATGCAGCAGCTTTCATCTGCCATAAGTGGCAAAACGCTCTTTTCAAAGCAAATTTTCTGTCCCGGATGATTTTTAGGTAATGGCTGCTCAATAAACTCCACGCCTACTCTCTTCAGGCCGACGGCATTTTCAATAGTTTCATCGGCATCCCAGCCGCAGTTGGCATCTATCCTGAAGATGGAAGTGGAATGGCCGGTCAGAAAGCGCATCAAGGCCATATCGCCTGCCATACCGACCTTGACTTTATAGATAGGCCATGGGAAATCGAGCATTTTTTGAAGCATTTTTTCCTCCGGATCTATGCCCAGGGTATAGCTGGTCAAGGGGCCGGATTGGGCTTTAAGGCCAACAAGTTCAGTGACCGGCTTATTGGTCATTTTTCCATACAAATCCCAGCTTGCATTATTGAGTGCTGCCAGAGCAAAGGCATTAACAGTCAGGTAGTCGGAAAAGTCTTCCCAGAGCTTATCTGGTGTTTCGAAGTGATAGTTTTTGAGCCTTGCAGCCATGGATATGAACGTCCTGGTCAGATTGTCAATATTGATATTGTAATAGGGATTGACCGTGGCCTCTCCAAATCCGGTTATACCATCCTGCATCAGCTCTACGACGACATTTGGCTGACTGTAATAGGTATGACGAGAGATAGAAAACGGATATCGAAGTTTTAAATCATGTTCTGATATTCTTAGCTGCATATCTGATAATGCCTTGATAAAAAAATTACAACAACATGCTCAAAAGGCTCATGTATATCGATTTGACCTCTGACTTGATTCGAAAAAAGTCAATCCATTCATTTTTGTCTAAAATTTGGGGGCGTTCTTCCATCTAGCAGCCATTTTCTCAAGATATTTCTGCTCTTCTTCCAAGGTCATGTTTTGAATGTCTTTGTTGAATTTGTCTCTAATAAGCCTAAGTTTCTTTACCAAGCCTTTTTCTGTTTTGATTTCTTCCTTAATCATATCTTTCAATTTCTTTAGGTGTCCGTATCTCAATCGTATTATAACCCATCAGCATGTTAATTCCATTGTACCCCCGGATTCGCTCAAGGTTCACAATATGTTTAAAGTTCCAACTGACCAAAACATCTGCTTTTACTAGTGTCGCCATTGCAATGTGTTGACAGTCGGCTCTGCTAGCTTGGCCAACAACCTTCTCATCTATGTATTTGTTTGCCAGTTTTCTCGCCTCCTCTGTGAGTTCCACAAGTATCTGCTGTTTCTGTGGAATCCGGTTTAGTAGTTCTCTCACCTCATTGGGTGCGCCCGCCAATTCGGCTATTAGAAGTCGTGAAACACATATTTGAATATGCTCGTCAAGAATTCTTTCAAAAAAGGGAATCGTGTTAGCTGAAAATTCCTCGTCAAAGTATCCTCCAAAAACCGATGTGTCCAAATAGGCTGACTTGATCATACTCAAAATTACAAGAAATTGCGATCAGATACCAGTAATCCGACTACTCACGACGATGAGTTTAAGCAATGACAGTGCTCAAGGACAACAAACTTATGAAGATATTATGAATTTTAGACGAGCTGAAGTACTCGCCGATACTTTTTTGCAACTACTGCCTAAATGATATTAAAATGACGCGGCTAAATTGAAACTTATGAGGAGTACGCTACAATTGCCGGTTGCTTTGCGGGCAAGCTAAAATAAAATGTGCTGCCTTTTTCAGGCTGGCTTTCAAACCAGATTTTTCCTCCATTCCGTTCAACAAAATCTTTACAGAGCAATAAGCCAATTCCCATTCCTTTTTCCCTGGAAGTGCCATATTTACTAAAGTTCTCACTTTTAAAAAGTTTAGCCTGCTCTTCTCCAGTCATGCCCATGCCCTGATCCTCAACTGAAATAATCACCTGGTTTTCCATTTTTTCAGCAGTCAGGTATATTTCAGAACGCGGAAACGAGTACTTGATACTGTTAGAAATAAGGTTGCGCAATACGAGTTTAATCATTTCATAATCTGCATACACGCTGAGCGGTTCATCAATAAAACTGTTGATTTTTATCATTTTTTTTCCTGCGATCGGGTCAAGTAAAGCAACACAATCATTAGCAATGCTTTTCAAATCAATCACCTTTGGATAGGCTTTGGTTCCCTGCATTTGGCTGCGGGCCCAGTTTAGCAGGTTTTCCAAAAGATTGCTGGTATGATCCAGCTTATCAACAAGATCCCGCGTGAGCATTTTAAATTCCTCCTGATCAATTACTCCGGTCAGCACCAGGTTCAAAGAACCTCTCAGTGAATTGAGCGGGCTGCGGTAATCATGTGATATGATCGACAATAATTTGTCCTTTTGCATGTTCAGCTCTTCCAATTCATGGCTTTTGGCAGCCAGTTGGATCAACGAATTTTTGCGTTGGGTGATTTCAAACTGTATGGCGAAAAATTGCTTT
The DNA here is from genome assembly GCA_964482185.1 of uncultured Roseivirgaceae bacterium. GTDB lineage: Bacteria > Bacteroidota > Bacteroidia > Cytophagales > Cyclobacteriaceae > JAAUQL01. The sequence continues at coordinate 7,475 of CAYZWN010000102.1, read as the reverse complement.
GGTTTTCCATTATCATCCAGGACGGGGGCAATGGCTGTATCGCACCAAAAATAGTCGCCATTTTTCTTTCTGTTTTTAATCTCGCCCCGCCAGCTCCCGCCTTTTATAATAGTTTCCCACATACTTTTGAAAAACTCATTACTGTGCTCCTCTGATTTTACTATGCGCTTGTTCACGCCGATCAAATCTTCATAATCATAGCCCGATACCCTGCAAAAGTTTTCATTTACGCTGAGGATGTTGCCATGGAGATCGGTAAGCGAAACAATGGCAGACTGATTGAGTGCATTGTTCTGTGCCTGCAATTGGGCGTTGAGGTGCTCAATCATCTGCAATGTGGTGGTGAGCTCCTCTTTTTGATCTTCCAGCTCCTTGTTGGATTGTAGCAATTTCTGATTAGCCTCTCGTTCATTTTCTCTTAACCTGAAAAGAATTATGGCAACGCCGGATAACACCAAAAGAAGGATAAACGACCCGACAACAATGAACGCCTGACGATTCATTAAGCTTTCTCTTGCACTGTTAGTAGCTTGCTGTGTTTCGTTTTGTTTTCTTAATTGCTCATTCTCCAACTCTTTTTGCTCCAGTTCTCTCCTAAATCTGAACAAGCCGATCTCCGCGCTGATCTGGTTGCTTCTGTGCGCATCTTTGTATTCGTGCAATAGCTGGCTGTATCTGAGCGCTTCTTCATGCTTGCCCAGCGATTTATTAATTTTAAATAAGGATTCACAAGCTTCCATCAAGTATGGAATAAAACCAATAATCTCACTTTTATCCATGGCCAAAGCGGCGTAATGCATGGCCTGATCCATGTTTTGATTCAGGTAATTAATCTCTGAGAGGTTTTGCAGCGCTTTGCGCCAATGGAATATCTGAAGCGTCTTTTCGCTCAATTCTAATGCCTTCACCGAATAAGAGATGCCATTTGTGATATTCCCTGTCCTGATCCAGTAGTCACCAAACTGTCCGTAAATCATAGCCCGCCAGCGATCATCACCGGCAGCGTCAATGTTTTGTTCCGAAATCTTTAAATGCTCAAATGCCTTTTCATAGTTGTGGCTCTTCAGGTAGGCATTGCCCAGGTTTGCATGAACAATTCCTTCACGCGGTCTGTTACCTGCCTTTATCTGTTGTTCAACACTTCGATGGAAAAAGCGGATTGCCTGATCATAATCATCGACATAATTGAAAAATATCCCGATGCTATTGAGATTATCTGCAATACCCTGGTGGTAATGTGCGGATTCCGCAGTTTCAAGTCCCCTGAATAACCATTCAATTGCTTCCTTTTCTTTATTATCAGCCTTGCTGGCGATGCCCATCATACGCTGTGCCTCTGAAAGCCCCTCGGGATACCTGATTTTTTCTGCAAGATCAATTGACTGCCGGGCATATACCAGACATGAATCAGGATTACGATAATACATCTGATATGCGATCGCATTCAGTATATCAACTTTTTCGGCTCCTTCGGCAAGCGCTGATTTGGTTTTCAGTTCCTCGATATTTCGATCTGAAGTTTGGTCAGCAAAACTAAGCGTGTTGATAAAAGATGCTAATACAAATAAAACTGATAGTCTGCTTATGCTTTGGTTCATATGCAATTTTGTTGCAAAACACAAATTTTGGGTTTTTGATATGTTTTAAATAACAAACTTCAAAGCATAAATTACATATCACTTATAGTTCCCGGTTTTGAACATTAGCAAAACAGATATCCCTTTTTTTCGGAAATACCAAAGCAGGCAAAGACTTCTTGCGGGACCATTTTTGTGTTTTTAAGCTATTTTTTGGCTTTTTATGAAAAAATACGAACACGACCCACAACCAACCCGCATGTTCGGAAGTTGTAAGATAATCACGATCCATTCGTTCCTGCCGGAGGCAATTATCTTTTTATTGCAAAAGTTGTTGCCGGTAGCTGATTAAAATAGAAATTAAAAATTACCTGAACTTAAGCACGAACGAGGTTATTGATTTGGTTGTGATTCTTGTATTTTTGCCATTCAAATTATCAAGACAGTATATGTTTGATATCATCCATGAATATTTAATCGCTCTTTGGGAATTAACCATCGAGATGTCGCCCTACCTGCTATTGGGTTTTTTTATTGCCGGAATACTCTACGTCTATTTTCCTAAAGATAAGGTTGCCAGATACCTGGGGAAAAACAATTTGCGTTCCGCCATCAATGCTTCACTGATTGGTGTTCCCCTACCCTTATGCTCATGCGGTGTCATCCCTACGGGTATTTCTTTTTATAAAAATGGCGCATCCAAAGGTTCATCTGTTTCTTTTCTGATATCTACTCCGCAAACCGGTGTGGATTCCATTTTGGCCACCTATGCGCTGCTTGGATTGCCATTGGCGATTATCAGACCAATTATAGCTCTGATTACCGGCATTTTGGGTGGTTTAGTTACCAATATAGTTGACAGCAGGCAACAAGAAGAACAGGTTCTGCCTTCCGAATCCCATCAAATAAATAAATCCAGAATACTTACCCGGTCAGAAAAGTGGAAGGCCATGTTGCATTATGCATTCGTTGAATTTCTTCAGGATATTTCCAAATGGCTGATTATCGGTTTGCTGCTTGCGGCCCTCATGGCCGTATTGATTCCGGATGATTTTTTTACCAGCTATCTCGGCAATGAATACCTTAGTATGGCTATCGTGTTGCTTTCGTCTATTCCATTGTATGTTTGTGCGACCGGATCGGTACCCATCGCGGCTGTTTTGCTCATGAAAGGGCTTTCTCCCGGCGCGGCCATCGTATTTTTAATGGCCGGACCGGCAACCAATGCTGCAACCATCACGGTGATAGGTAATGTGATGGGTCGTAAAGCCCTTTTTTCTTATATGAGTTCCATTATAGGCGGAGCGCTTTTTTTTGGAATAATTGTAAATGAATTTCTCCCACGGGCATGGTTTACTGATTACATGGTGCATATACACGACGGGCATGGCACACATCTGATTCCGCACTGGTTAAGCATCGGTTCAGCCATCGTGCTGATATTACTCCTGATCAATGGGTATATACAAAAGTATTTCAAAATCGGAAGATCCATTACAACTGAAAAAGATAATGATATGGCAGAAAAAACAGTGAAAGTAAGCGGCATGACCTGCAATCATTGCAAAGCCAATGTGCAAAGCAATCTATCAACCATACCTGGAATCGAAAACATCGATATCGATCTGGCGACCGGAACAGTTACCATGAAAGGAGAAGACATCAATCTTGGTGAAGTAAAAAGCAAGGTTGAGGGCATAGGATACCAGTACGAAGGTGAGTTGTAAACCAGGTTGATGGTCTGATTGTCATTGGCCCATGGATTTATAGCATCTGGTTTATTGGTAAGTAGTTGCCGACGCCCCGTGTGACGGAATGCCTGTCACGATATTCGTTCCTTTTCCAGTAAAAATCGATTAAAACCCGGGAAGACCGGAAAGAGCCTGTCGCGCAAATAATCAATAAAATGAAGGAAAAGACTTTCTTTTCATGGTAAAAATAATTTCAGGGATAGTTTGTAAATATGACTTACAAAAATTCCGAAATATAAGGTGCCTTTTTTAGGAGGTTGACCGGATACCGAAAAGAAAGAATGAACCGCGACGCATTATTTGTATAAATTTCTGCGCAGCCAGCCCAAATCAATAATTCAAAAAACCGTTATATTAGCAAATCAATTTTTCTAATGGTTATTTACTGATTTTTTTAAGATCACAAAAATGAACAAACTCACAGAAGCCATTCCTCAGATCTATTCAGAAAAGCATTTTAATGCTTATCGCCGATTCCCCGTCACATTCATTAAGGGCAGGGGCACAAGGCTTTATGACACCGAGGGCAAAGCTTATCTGGATGCGCTCGCCGGTATCGCAGTGAACAATGTAGGTCATTGCCATCCAAAAGTGGTAAAGGCAATCAGAGAGCAGGCCGAAAGCCTGATTCATGTGTCCAATCTTTATCATAATGTGCCGCAAAGTACACTTGCCAAACTCCTTACCGAATTATCAGGTATGGATAAGGTTTTCTTTTGCAATTCCGGGCTCGAGGCCAATGAGGCGGCATTGAAAATTGTCCGCAAGTATGGAGATGTTAAGGGAAAGAAAGGGCCTGTTATTTATTTCACAGGTTGCTTCCATGGTCGCTCCATTGCAACCGTGACCATGGGAAAGCAGGATTTTCAAAAAGGCTATGGCCCGCTTCCGAAAGGTTTTAAAGAATTGCCCTTCAATAGCCTGGATGCACTTGAAAAAATCGATGAAGATACAAAAGCCATATTTGTTGAGTGCATTCAGGGAGAAGGCGGAGTGAATCCGGCAAACAGGGATTTCCTGGAGATCATTAATGCAATATGCAAGGAGAAGGATATTTTGCTGGTTGTTGACGAAATTCAGACAGGCCTCGGGCGAACAGGAAAAATGTTTGCTCACCAGCATTTTGACATGCAGCCCGACATCATCACGCTGGCAAAAGGCCTTGGAGGAGGTATGCCCATCGGTGCCGTTTTGGCCCGCGATCAGGTTGCAGAAGTTATACAACCAGGAGATCACGGCTCAACTTTTGGCGGTAATCCGCTTGCATGTGCAGCAGCCATTGCCAGCCTGGAGGTAATACTGGAAGATAAACTGATTGATAACGCAAGAGAAACAGGCACTTATATGTTGAATGCAATCACCGATCTCGCTGCAGAATATGAATGCGTTAAAGAAGTCCGCGGAGCCGGTTTCATGATAGGCATCGATTTCGGCAGCCCGTGTCGTGAAATAGCCATGAGCTTGCTTGAAAAAGGATTGCTTGTAAGCTGCACAGCCATGAACGTGATCAGGCTGGTTCCTCCCCTAAATCTGACCAGAAAAGAAGTACACGAGATTTTAGAAATTTTGAAAGAAGTATTGGATGAATTGTCATATAATCAAGATAAGTAGCTAAACAGTGCGAATTGTAACAGTTTTTACTGCCAATCTCGTATTTAGTTCCAATAAATTTTATCTTTTTTTGTGAAGTCCATAAATTCTTTCGTTTTTTTGATTAATTTTACAGGCTCGTAAAATTTGTGCGTAGGCATTAAACAGCATTAATGGTCCGCTTCGGACACCCTACTCAGCAATATCAATTGCTCGCAAAATGCGGGTAAAATTTACTCCCTTCATGGGTTTTAAAAGATTCAATCAAAATTGAAAATGAACGAACACAACAATAAAGGAATGTATGTTCCGAGCATGGAACATGACGCTTGCGGTATTGGTTTTGTGGCCAATCTGAGAGGAGAAAAATCGCATGAAAATGTTGCGGATGCCATCACGATGCTGATGAATATGGAGCACCGCGGGGGTTGCGGATGCGAACCTGAAACAGGTGACGGAGCCGGAATTCTGATTCAGAATCCCCATGATTTTTTGAAAGAAGAGTGCTCAAAACAAGGCTTTGAATTGCCTGAATATGGAAAATATGGGGTTGGCATGATTTTTTTCCCGGCCAACAAATCAGTACGTGAAGAATGCAGGTACATACTCAATAAGCATATTGGCGAACTCGGTTTTGAATTGCTCGGATACAGGGAAGTGCCAACCAACAACTCCGGTATAGGCGCCACAGCAAAATCGCTTGAGCCCAAAACAGAGCAGGTATTCATCCGGCATAAGACAATCACAGATCCTGCCGCCCTTGAGCGCAAAATCTATGTACTAAAAAAATATACGATACACTTCATTGGTCACAATGTGGAGGGCAATAATGGAGATTTCTATTTTTTATCCTTCTCCTACAAAACCATGGTGTATAAGGGGCAGTTGCGTACCGATCAGCTGGCCGATTATTTTCCTGACCTGAAAGACCCGAGGGTGAAATCTGCCATTGCCCTGGTACATTCGCGCTTTTCTACCAATACTTTCCCTAAATGGAAACTCGCGCAGCCTTTCAAACTGATTGCTCATAATGGTGAAATCAATACCATTCGGGGAAACGTAAACTGGATGAGCTCCAAGGAATCTCTGATGGAATCGTGCCACTTCAGCAAAGAAGATATCGCGAGATTATTGCCTATTTGCGATCCGGCACACTCAGATTCTGCCAATCTCGACAGCATGATCGAAATCCTTGTGCTGGGAGGAAGGTCGCTTGCACATGCCATCATGATGGTGATTCCGGAAGCCTGGCAGGAAAACCACCTTATGTCGGATGAAAAAAGGGCATTTTATGAATACCATGCATCCATAATGGAGCCCTGGGATGGCCCGGCATCCATTTGCTTTACAGATGGCAATGTGGTAGGTGCCACGCTCGACCGAAATGGCCTCAGACCTTCCAGATATTGCCTGACTTCTGATGGCAAACTTGTCATGGCCTCCGAAGCAGGCGCATTGCCTGTGGATCAATCGAAGGTCATACTGAAGGGGCGTTTACAACCCGGTAAAATGTTTATTGCAGATCTGGCCCAGGGCAGGATTGTCAGCGATGAGGAATTAAAACACGATATTTGCACCAGAAAGCCTTATCGCGAATGGCTAAATCAGAATCAGATTCCTATCAGGAACCTGCCCATAGCTGAAGACTTTGAATTTACATCCAATAAAAATACACTGTTGCAGCGGCAGATTGCCCATGGTTTTACCAGTGAAGATCTCAAGGTGATTTTTCAGCCAATGGTTCAGAAGAAAATTGAACCGGTCGGCTCAATGGGTTCAGACACGCCCCTGGCAGTGCTTTCAGACCAGAGCCAGCATTTGTCAAATTATTTCAAACAGCTTTTTGCACAGGTGAGTAATCCTCCGATCGATCCGATCAGGGAAAGGCTTGTCATGTCGCTCAATACCAGCTTCGGATCCACCAAAAATATTCTTGACGAAACACCGGAGCACTGCAGGCATATTTATGTCGATCAACCGATTCTGAAAAACAGACAACTTGAAAAAATCAGAACCCTTGACAGTCCGTTTTTTAAATCAAAGGTCATAGATATACTTTTTGATGCCAATGGAAAGCCGGATGCATTGGAAGAAGCTATCGACCATATTTGCTACAAGGCTGAAAATGCGGCAAGGTATGGCATTAATGTGATTATACTCTCCGACAGAAAAATGAGTAAGGAAAGAGCTCCTATCCCATCGCTGCTTGCAACCGGAGCCGTTCACCATCACCTGATTAGCAAAAGGTTAAGGGTGAATTGCGGAATCGTCGTCGAGGCGGGTGATGTCCGCGAAACGCATCATTATGCCACACTTATCGGCTACGGCGCAAGTGCTATCAATCCCTATCTCGCCTTTGAAACGCTGCATGATTTGAATGAAAAAAGCGTCTTTGGCGAATACATGGACAAAATGGATATCTTCAATAATTATATCCAGGCCGTTAACTACGGATTGCTAAAGATTTTTTCTAAAATGGGCATCTCCACCATACAGTCCTATCAGGGGGCTCAAATTTTTGAGGCAGTTGGCATCCATCCCAAAGTCATCAACAAGT
>CAYZWN010000101.1:1024-15242 GCA_964482185.1 uncultured Roseivirgaceae bacterium | reverse complement strand
GTACACTGACCGGCGCTTCCACTGCCCTTATTGCAACTTTGCCATCCATCTTATCAGAATTTGTTCAGGCATCATGGCAAACTGCGGCAATGATCATTCTGCTCATCCTGCTTAATGGCTGGCTCTGGATTCATGGAATTGTTCGCAATCATTTGGGAAAAAATATGATCAGCAACCTGCGCACTGAATAGCATATTCAGACAGCGGGAATCAAAGCTGATTTTTCATATGAAAAATTCCGGTTGAGCATACTGACAAAAAACCAATGATTTTTGATACATATCCATAGGAAAAAGATATTTTCATATAAATTAGAACCACTAAATCAACACACATTCAGGATGACTACCCAGGAGAAGTTTTTCAACCATATATCAGAAAATTACCAGACCAAAGGAGAATCCATCGCGATTGGTGCGGCCATGCTTAACAGCGAAACCATCCAAAACGCGCTGGTGAAAATACCATTGAAAACACTAAACCGCCATGGCCTTATCGCAGGCGCAACCGGTACAGGAAAAACCAAAACATTGCAGACCCTCGCAGAAAACCTGTCTGATAAAGGCATTCCTGTGGTGCTGATGGATCTGAAAGGCGATCTGAGTGGCATCGCGCTGCCCAGTCCGGGACATCCAAAAATTGAAGAGCGCCATAAAAAAATCGGTATCCCTTTTGAAGCTAAAGGGTTTCCGGTAGAAATACTTACGCTGTCTGATCAGGATGGCGTCCGGCTTAGAGCCACTGTTTCTGAGTTTGGCCCTGTGCTCCTGTCCAGAATTCTCGATTTGTCGGATACTCAGCAAGGTATTGTTTCTGTGATATTTAAATATTGTGACGACCACCATCTTCCTTTGCTCGACTTGAAGGATTTCAAAAAAGTGCTGCACTACGCTACCGGCAAAGGAAAGGATGAGTTTCAGGAACACTATGGCAGAATCTCTACCGCCTCGACCGGTGCCATCCTGAGAAAGGTAATTGAACTCGAACAGCAGGGCGCTGATGTATTTTTTGGAGAAAAGTCTTTTGATGTCGATGACCTGTGCCGGATTGATGAAAATGGCAAAGGATATATCAACATCATCAGGCTCACCGACATACAGGACAAGCCAAAGCTTTTTTCCACATTTATGCTGAGTTTACTGGCTGAAATTTATGCTACTTTCCCAGAGAGGGGTGATACCGAGCGTCCTGAACTTATTTTCTTTATTGATGAAGCGCACCTTATTTTCAATGAAGCATCATCGGCTTTGCTCAATCAAATTGAAAACATCGTGAAGTTGATCCGGTCTAAGGGAATCGGTTTGTTCTTTGTTACCCAGGCGCCTACGGATGTACCCGATGCGGTGCTGGCGCAATTAGGTCTGAAAATTCAGCACGCTCTACGGGCTTTCACTGCGAAGGACAGAAAAGCAATTAAACTCACAGCAGAGAACTTTCCTGACAGTGAATTTTATAACACTGCCGAAGTGCTGACCTCCCTCGGAATCGGCGAAGCGCTCGTTACAGCCTTGGACGAAAAAGGAAGGCCAACACCATTGGCCGCCACCATGCTGAGGGCCCCAATGTCGCGGATGGATATTCTCACCGAACCGGAATTGAAAACGCTGATCAACAAATCGATATTGAAGTCAAAGTACAATCAGGTCATCGACCGTGAAAGCGCTTATGAAATTCTCAATAAAAAAATAGACATTGCCGAGGCGGAAGAAGCACGGGAACAGTCCAGAAAGGAGTATGAAAAAATGCAAAGCGCATCCAGAACTTCTTCGAGAAGTCCTTCAAGAAGCACTACACGAAGAAGTACGAGAAGCAGAAGCACGCAGGGTTCGGTAGTTAAAGTATTGACAAGCGCCACCTTCATTCGCGGCGTATTCGGCGTACTGAACAAGGTGATGAAAAAATAAAGAATTCAGGTTCGTTTGTCTTTATACAGATGATTATACAAATATAGAAAATTGAAAAATTACCATTTTAAACTACTTTATTTATACACACTTTAACCTTTTAAAACTATGGGAATGTTACAGGAATTCAAAGCCTTTGCGATGCGGGGCAATGTGGTCGATATGGCCGTTGGTATTATCATTGGTGGGGCATTTGGCAAAATTGTCTCCTCATTTGTTGCAGATGTCATCATGCCTCCTCTGGGCTTGCTTATCGGTGGTGTGGATTTCACCGATTTAAAGTTGACAATGAAAGAAGCCATTATTGATGCAACAGGAGCAGTCACTGCGCCTGCCGTCAGCATTAATTACGGCGCTTTCATCCAGACTACGATAGATTTTATCATCATTGCCTTCGCTATTTTTATGGTGATCAAGGCTATGAATAGTATGAAGAAAAAAGAAGATACCGCGCCAGCGCCACCTCCTCCTCCGGGGCCAACGAAAGAAGAAGCCCTACTTACTGAAATCAGGGATCTTTTGAAAAAATAATCAAATTATCAATGATTGTTAAAGCTGCCTGAAATTGATTCAGGCAGCTTTTTTTCTTTCCTATAATACGATTCTCCTGAAATATTTCTAATTCAAGTACAACCGTTCGATCGAAATATATATCCCGATGATCACCATGACCCAACCTGCATAGACCGGCACCTTCCTGGTAAAATTGTTTTTAAATTTATGAATGGTGCTATGATATACCATTGCACTCAAAGAAACCACAGGCAACAGTGCTCCGGCAGCAAATAACACCGGAAAAAGGTAAGGTTGACCATGCTTTATCGATAATGGGAGCATAACTCCAAAAAAAACAGATGCGGTAGCAGGACAAAAAGTCATAGCCAGCAACGCGCCCAACAGGAAGGATGAAAGTACAGAGCCCTGTGTCAGCCAATAATTTTTGTTCATCGAAACAACTGTGTAAAACCTGTTCAGGTCGATGAGTCCAGCCACGACCATACCCACCAGAATAAATAAAGGACCAAAAAAAGCTGAAATTATGCTTTGAAGAAAAAGGCTGAGTTTGGGAACAGCCATAATACCCGTATTAACGACAACGGCCAACCCAATAAACGCAAAAAGATAACCTGCTACGAATAACGCAATGACAGCCAATTGTTTTTTTCGCCGGGATGAAACTCCTGACAGCATTGAAATGGCAGCTATATTTGCTGTCAACGGACAGGGATGTATGGTTGTCATCAGTCCGAGGGCGAAGCATCCAAATGCCGGAACTATCATCTCACTCATCAGCGTTTTTCAGGAATTGATTCAATTCTGTTTCTACATAATCTTTAAATGCATTCCCATCACGATATAAACCAGTAGCCTCGAAAAGTACTTTTGTCAGTAACTCATTTTCATGATCCAAATACACCAAAACCAGTGTAGGCCCAAAAATCCCAAGTCCATTCACCAGGCCAAAATTTTCCGGATCGTCCATAATTATGGATTTATAAGCCAATTGACCAATCTCCAGTTGATCTGAGTACGACGCATTCAATACTTCCATGGTATGCAATTCCATTTGCCGGCACTGGTAGCATCTTTTTTGATTGTGAAACAAGACAACATACACCTGGTTTTGCTGCCCGGGATTCAGCAGGTTAAATAAAGACTGCTCCGCTGTTGTTGTTACAGCTTGTTGATAACATTGCCTTACCGCCAAAGCAAAGCTGATTATCAGGAATGCCCATAATATCCAATTCAAAATCTGTTTTACTCCGGATGTCTGAGGCCTAATCAGCCTTGTCCTCACTTCTTCTCTGAACTGATGATCCATTTCTCCGACCAATCTCTTTTCACCAATCTTCAATTCACCCTTAAAGGCATACAATGTTACAGGACAGGAATCACCCTGAACAGGCTCGCCAAATGCCTTAAGAATCCCACTTTTTACCAGGCGGTTTGCTTCCGATACTTCTTCAGAAGGACAACATCCCAGTTTATCATCAGCTTCATTGCCAATTAATACAAAATACTTCTTTTCTTGGTCGATCAACTTTAACAATCTGGTTTTTATAGATTTGCCAATATTTGGCAGGCAAGTTAAGTCAGTCGCAAATTCTGGCTGATTAGCCGCTTCAGGATTCATATCATCAAGCAAAGCAAGTGATCCCTGGTTTTTATAGACTTCCTGAAAAAACACAGGCTTTATAAGCTCTTTGGTTTCAGGCAGCGGAAGCCCATCCTTTTTTTGCAGATCTTTGGCAAAACCAACGGGTATGCTGTTCCATTTTCCTCGCCGAACCATAATGCCATCCTGAAGAATGAGCATTCGAAAAGGCCCGGGATAATACATCGCGACCCGCTGATTGAAATCTTGGGGGGTGTCTTTCAGCCGATCATACAATTTATCCAGACTGCTTTCGAAATCTTCCCCTTCCCGGATTTCTGTGTCAGGATGATCAGGCTCCGCAGTCTGTTTCCGGCATTTTATTAAACCTTCATAGGGTGGTAAGGTATAAACCTGCCAGGTTTTATCACATACCGGTATTTCTTTGCCCAAAGCAAGCAGGTGATGGTCATCGTCTAGTGCCATCATCGCAGCACCAGAATATGCGGCCTGCCAGCCGGTAAAATGGCAAGGGCCATGTTTACCTTTAAATGCCCTTATTTTATACATAGCCGTATCGCGTGCATCGATGCTTATCACAATTCCAACAAAACCAATTTTTTCCATATCGCGTATGATGTGCTTTGGCTCTGGTGTTTTCACAATAATTTCCTCCAGTTTAACCATGCCTCGATAGGCATCATCCAATTCCAAATAGTCCGGGTTATTGAGATATTGTCGTTCCATCAGTTTGCGATTTCAATCAGCTTGTCTGACAATTTATGCACGGCTTCCTCTGTGGTTCCAGGCCCCATGCTGATGCGCAATGAACCAATCGCCTCTGTTCTGCTTCTTCCCATCGCCAGAATGATGCGCGATGGTTCCAGTTGATTGGCATGACAGGCAGAACCGGTAGAAACAGAAAATCCGGAAATCGACAAAACTCCTGCCATCGCTCTTCCGGCCATGCCGGGAATGCTAATGGAGAGTAATCCCGGAAGGCTATTTTGTGGACTGTTTATCAATAATCCCGGGATACTTCGTATCCGGCTGATGAGGGTATTTTTCAGTTCATACAAACGCAGCCATTCTTCCTCCAGTATCGACAGGCTCTTTTTTAAAGCAGCAACCATTGATGCAACCCCTGACAGGTTTTCAGTGCCAGCACGCAGATTCCATTCCTGTTGCCCGCCCCTGATCAATGGATCAAATTGATCGTCACGCATAAATATTCCGCCGGATCCTTTAACCGCACCAAATTTATGCCCCGAAACGGTATAGTATGTACATGGTATTTCATTCAAATTTACAGGTAGATGCCCCAGGGATTGCATGCCGTCTATCATCAACCTAATCTTCTTTTTATAACATATATCAGCCAACTCCTTCACCGGTTGAATGACGCCGGTTTCGTTGCAAACGTGATTGATACAGACCAGCGAAATTTTCCCGGAAAGCACTTTTTCAAACTTCTCAATCTGATATTGCCCATCCTGTTCAATTGGCAATATTTCCGTAGCTTCAGAATAGGCCTTCGTGGCATACCAGATCGAATCGTGGGCATCTTCAGCAATCAAAATCCTGCCATTATGATGCCAGTTTCTGTGTCCGTTAATGATGGAGTTGTTTGCCTCAGTTCCGGAAGCGCACAATAAAAATCGGCCATCGTAAAATTGCATTAAATCACAAAGCTCCTTTTTCAAGGCCAGCAGTGTATGCTTTGCTTCCTTACCGGCATGGTGGATAGAAGATGGGTTGGCGTAAATTTTTTGAGATATCTGCGTAAATGCATGAAGCGCTTCCTGCCACGGAGGAGCAGATGCTGCATAGTCAAAATAGTTTGGATCGGCCTGATATTCCATAGGCACAAATTAAATTAATACCCGTGATTAATAACGATTCATTTCACTTTTTCATAAAATACAGTATGAGGAATTCATATCAGTATTTGCATCACTCTCAAAAAAATCATTCAAACTACCAGCATCCAAATGAAGTGGTGACATTGAAATTCTACAAGGGGATTAAAAAATTTCAATCAGCCGGAAACTCTTGAGACGACTTCAAAGATTATTCAGAATACTGTCTTAATATTAAAGCGATATTGTCACTTTTTATATGCAAATTAAAAATGATCTGTTCTAAAACATAATTACACTCAACATGAGAAATACTAAAAATCAAGACAGCGCTTTTTCCAGAAGGCAATTCATCGGCACTTCTGTCTTAACTGCAGCAGGTTTAGCTGTCGGTGTACCATCATTCGGCGCTCCGGCAATCCTTAAAACTTATGGCAAATCCAATAATTCACTGATCAATGGCGTGCAGATTGGCGCCATTACCTATTCATTCAGGAGTATGCCCGATCAGAGCGCTGAAGCAACATTGAAATACGTGATCGACAGTGGCATCAGCGCCATAGAACTGATGGGTGAGCCTGCGGAAAGTTTTGCCGGCATTCCTGCCAATCCGGTTGACAGGTCTGCATTTTTTGGATTGATGCGTAAAACCCGCGATGGAGGAACGCTCACTGACGATGAGCAAAAACAAATGGAAGAGATGCGGGCACAAATGGATGCCTATTCAGCTGAAGTGCAGAAATGGCGGTCAACGGTTTCGATGGACAAATTCAAGCAATTAAAAAAAATGTACAACGATGCCGGCGTGCAAATTTATGGCTTCAAACCCAGCGCTTTCGGCTCCCGAAATACAGAAGCGGAAATTGATTATGGTTTCAGAGCGGCCAAAGCTTTGGGAGCAAACCAGGTAACACTCGAGCATCCCGGCAACGATGAATGGACAAAAAAACTTGGTGATATGGCTGCAAAACACAAAGTATATGTCGGTTATCATGGTCATGAGCAGCAGACACCTACTTTCTGGGATACGGCATTGGCACAATCGAAATACAATGCCCTGAATCTGGATGCCGGTCATTATGTGGCTGCAGGCAATCCGTCTGTAATCGACCTGATCAAGGCAAAGCACGACCGGATATCCAGCATGCACATCAAGGACAGACAAACTCCAGAGAACGGCAAGGGCAACCTGCCATGGGGTGAGGGTGATACACCGCTTCAGGAAATTTTTAAACTAATGAGCGCCAATAAATATAAATTCCCGGCCACCATCGAGCTTGAATACCAGGTACCTGAAAACTCTGATGCCGTGACGGAAGTCGCGAAATGCCTTGAGTTTTGCAGAAAGGCGCTGGTCTGATCCGCCTTAAATATCATCATTAAGTCTTTAAGTTGTCGTAAAAACCTTATGATTTTAATTCATACTTGCCAGGGCCATCCCCTGGCAATTTTGCTTTTATGCCTATTTGCAACCTTGAGCCTCAGCGGTTTAAATTTAAAAAAATCAGTTCAGTAAAAACACTGCCCCAAACCGCGATATGTAGGTACCCGGTCCACAATTTTCCCATCCCGCACCAGTATGTACTGATTGAAATGCTCAGCAATTTCCCCGGCTTTCGCAGGCCTGAAAAACAACGGATCACCCGGGTTAATTGATTCCTTACCCTTATTAATTACAGGGGTTTGGACTTCTCCAAAACCTTCATTGCCAACCATGGTCATGCCTTCCGGTAAAAAAGGAAGCGGTGCCTTTTCGGGCGCTACTTCCCGGCAGAATGATTATTGCGGATCAACTCGGCAATATTTGCTGAATAGATAGAACATGACGTCTCATTCCTCCCCACAGCCATCTCAGTGAGGGGAGAGTTGTCCCCTGCCGGCGGGAGTACAAATGTTATTAATTCAAGGAATCCACGCTATTGCAAGCGAGGAAGGAGCGAAACCATCTCTTTGATTGGATTAACTACAATTCCAGGCCAAGCCAGTTGCTGTTTTTCCCTGAATAGGTGAAGAATACCCGCATACCCAGCCAAGGTATCATCGGGATATTCATAAAAAAACCAGTGCCGACGCCATATAGCGGATTTGATTTGTAAATATCCATGTAGTTGTCCTTGCCATTGCCCCAATTAAAGTAAAAAGATTGCTCCAGCGCGAACCAATCGCGATTGATGTAGGTCAGATTCCAGCCAAGCAGGGCAGTGTAAAAAGCTTTTCCGGATATTTCTCCGGTCAGAATTCCTTTAACGTCGCCGGGGC
Organism: uncultured Roseivirgaceae bacterium; assembly: GCA_964482185.1. GTDB lineage: Bacteria > Bacteroidota > Bacteroidia > Cytophagales > Cyclobacteriaceae > JAAUQL01. Next base: position 7,125 of record CAYZWN010000101.1, on the reverse strand, counting down.
CCTTATAATAAATCAGAGATGGCAAATCGGTAGATGTATAACCGGTGCTATACTCGGCAGTTAGTTGCAATACCGGGTTAACAAGCTTATAAAATCTCAAACCGTAATTGACGGCATAATAAAACGGACTGTTTTCATCAAGACCGATGCCGGCGCCTATGCCAAGACTCATTTCAAACCCATTGCGCTGATGTCTTTGCCGGTGAATATAGCCAACTGATTCGCCTAATGACAATCCGAGATAATTTACGGTATAGTTACCTGAAAACTCCAATTCAGGATCTACAAGTGAGGAATCTGTTTTGTGCCTGAACAGACTCCATCCGAAATTCGGAGAAAATCTGTATTTAAAATCCTCATGCCAGGGATTGGAAATGCCACCCGAAATCTGCTGAATTGAATAGGCTATCGCTGAAGTTCTCTCCCTATCTACAAACTGATAGTTTGTAGCATATCCATAGGAGGCATTTCCGCTTACTGACATGTTTTTGTAGAGCAGCTGCCTTGGAATCACCACGCCAAGGCTGAATGTGTTCTGATTGGTCCCGAGCGTACCGCCAAGATGCATCCTGATATTCTTACCCAGGAAATTATTATCCGTAACGCCAAGGGAAAGGTTCCAGTCCTTTTTATTTCCGTCAAATGACAGGATAGGCACAATGGTTAGTGCGTCCTGGGCAACCACTGTGAGCAGGTTTTTTGCGCCATCTATCGTATCGAGCTGATAGCTCACTTTGGCAAAATTCCCGATGTTCCAAACGCGAATCATGGCTGTATCAATCGCGCTTCGCTTTACAAAATCCCCCGGCGCGATGCCTAATTCTGTTTGTATGATGGCATCTTTGGTGCGCCAGTTTTTTAATATAATGATGGAATCTATTCTTACCTGTTCATCAGGGCGTATTGATAAGGCGTATGTATTGATGACCAACAAATAAAGTGGCACCAAAACCATGATAAACCTGACCATTTTACACTTGCAACAAAGTTAGAATACAGTATAAAGTTGAACATAAATCCCTGCAATATCCTGACTTGAAATGGCAATGGGATAAAAGCGTGCAATCAGGGATAAATCTTTAAACTGCACCCCTGCATCATGAAATATTTGCGGCCGCCAGATTGCAATGCCTGATCAGCCGATCAGTTGCGCACCTCCCTGGTTAAATTATAAAAATCCAAAAACAGCGATTTGCCGTTATGGCTGAAGGTAATAGTTTCGGGTTTTCGGAGCTCACGGGAGTACGGCGCATCATATCGCGGATATTCAGTATCAACCGGCATTCCGTTTACAAAAAAATCCTCCTTAAAAGTAAGTCGATAACTTTTTCCTTTTGACTGATAATTGAGCGTGAGATTCTGTTCATCAAAAAGCATTTCATTCTCCATAACCCTGCTTACAAAATCACTGAACGTCCCATCTGTTTTTTGCGAGCCGGCCTCGATGATCCAGCAGGTGTTTTTGCCTGTTTGTATCAGATCATCTGTGCTGCCATCACGCATTTGCAAATCATTCAGACCAATTAAAGCAACGTAGGCGCCCGCTGATTTGCCAAATACCCTGTTGCCTCTGAATACCGTTGTATCAAACAATTCGGTTGGAAAGTATGCACGTGTGTAATCGAGCAACGACATCTCAAGCCATCCTTTTTTATCCGGAAGGCGATAAATGGCCAAGCTGATGTTTTCATCCTGTACAGCATGTGGCAGATGGCCGTAACCTACCCAGTAGTTTGGGGATTGGTGTTTTATACCCTTTTCCAGTGCAGGATGATTATGAAAAATGCTGAATCGATCGCCTGCGTTCATGCCTGAAATATGTTGCTGATCTCCATATGTGCCCGGGTGGTATTTTTGCGCAGTATAAATTGAATAATCTGCCGTGCGGTAGGTATAAGTATTCCCCCTTTGGATGGCGACACCATTGGTCTGGGGATTCAGCCACTTCGACAATAGAGGCTCGAGCCCGAACAATCTGATCAGCGTAAAATCCAGATACTTCAGATCTTCGAGAAACCAATTGCTAAACATCCTGTATTTCCTCACTGTCTGCATGGTATTGCCAATCGTTTCAGGGTTGGAAAACGCTTCCATACCCCATTGCATCATCATTGATCTGTTATCGGTGCCATCATAACCTTCGGCTTTCAATTCAGATAAATCCAGTCCATTGCTCTGCCGGATGACAACTGTGCTGGTATCATTTATGATTTCGGTAAAGACCCTGGGAATCTGATAATTATCGGAATATGATAATCCCTGCATCATTCCGGAGCTGATTGTTTCAGCGTCTCCGCGAAGGTAATTCGTGAAGTTGCCCAATGAAACATTTGGCCCGCCCATGCGACTGCCTTGATAAGACCTGCCCGTAGCCGTCACAAACATTGACCCGATGCTTTGCACGGCCACATCATAGATAAGTAAATCCATAATGATCATGGACTTCATGACAATTTCGCTGTCCTCTGAAAAGTCGATCAGGTTGATCAGCGCGCCGATATCTTCTTTGTAATACACTTCCGAATTGAATTCCGTAAAGCCGTATTTCCAGCGCATTTCCAGCCAGTCGAGAATGCGAATGCGGGCTTTTTCCATGTGCTCAGCGCCGGTGAGGCCGCTATTGTTAAAAACTACTTCGGGGTATTTCCGGCCCGTGAGGTATTCTGCCATGGCAAACAGAATCTGATGATTTTCACTCCAGTAGCACATGGAGTTTTCTCCTGGTTCGTCCCACCAGTAGCGAAAGTTGAACAGCGTATTTTCAATCTGTGTCAGAACTGTTGCGGGTATTTGGTCTTTAAATTCATATAAGATTCTCAAAAGATTCACGTAGCGAAAATCAGAGCAATCATATTGCCCATCGATATATTGACACGTGCCGTCAAGGCGATTCCAGTCGGTGATTATCCCGCCGGCCTTCAACTCCCTGTACACTTCATCCTGTTGCAACTGCAATGATACTTCGGGTCTCAGGGGGTGAACCTCAAAACTGAGAATACGCGCCAGGTCGAAGGTGGTGATAACCAGGATGATGGTTGTCAATACAAGAAATAACTTTCCGGGTGTGCTCAATGCTTGAATCTTTTACATTATTATCATCTAAACCAATATGGTGGAATATGGAAAGCTAAATGAAAATTTGTCCACAACTTTTCCAATTAACCTAAACTGAATTTGGATATTAATCGCTTGCTGCTCCTTTAAGAGAAAACTTCAGGGTTCTGGTAGCATTTTTTCCGGTCGCCTGAATGATCAGGTACCCCGCCCCTGAATTATTAAGCCCTTCCGTCTCCAGCCTTCCTGCTTCGGGAGATATAGTAATCTGGTCGTGTTGCAAATTTTCAATCTCCGGAATATAAATTACCGTCGGAGCAATGACATCTTTATTTTCTGTCCATTTGCATGAAAACGACCTTGTGTCAAAATCATAACTATACTCCTGGAGTGACCCGCTGGTATGCACAGGATAGGCCTTTTTTAACGCTTCCACAAATACAGTACTTTCTAATGATCGGTAATATGCCCAAAAAGCATCGCTGAATTTATGCTTGTTAAACAATTGCATCAGGTAGTTGGCAATAGGCACCAGATCCGGGCTATTGCCATGCAAGGCGCCCCACTCCCCGATCAGTACAGGCACATCCAATCTTTTCCCCGTTTCGGCAATTCTTTCAAAAATCAGCTCCACGCGATCATTGCTGCCACTTGTGAGCCCCTCTGTATCCACAACCAGGTCATATCCGTGCGCCGCATAGGCCACCAGTGGGTCTTTAATGCCATTTTCATCCACAATTTCACCCAGCGCTCCTGTTACGCCCATGTTGGTAAAATAGCTATGCTCCGTAAATATGATATGGTTTTGATCGACTTTCCTGATGGCATCCCGCGCTTTCTGAAAAAATGCCGTGAGCGTTCCGCGTTCAAATGAAGCGTTCAACTCATAAATACTATCAATAAGCTTTCTGTAAACCTCTTTTTCCGATAGCAACTCAAATACCTGCACGCGTTCGGCGCTCCACATATACATCAACGCTTCTTCAGAAGGTGGCGCCTGACCTGTTTTTTCAACCAATATTTTCGCAAAACCTCCAAGCAGCAGCGGCATTACCTGCCTTGCACCCGAACCCATAAACGGTTCATTCATGATATCGTAACCGATGACCGTTTTGTTATCAGCATATCTTTCGGTGATGTGCTGCCACAAATTGATGTAGTGATCCTGAATGCCTATTCCATCCGGAGCGGGTGAATTGTTCCAGAAATGATCAAAAGCGGTCTGAACAGCAGGGCTGATCAGATAGGCATCACTCCAGATGGCGCCTGTTTCATGCGGCAAGCCATCGGTGATTGTTGCCCAATCAGGTGCTCCGTCGCTGAACATCCTGGCATATAGATCCTGATGCATGTCGAGAAATACATAAAGGTTATTGTCAGCCGCCCAGCCAATCATCTCATCGATTTTTTGCAGATACGCCTCGTTATATTTACCGGGTTCCGGCTCCAGGCCATCCCAGATTATCCCCAGCCGGATTACGTTAAAACCCCATGATTTGAAAGTGGCCATATCATCCGGTGTGATGTGGCCGACATAGCCGGATGCGGGATTTTTGTTAACGACATTGATAACATGCAATATCAGATCTCTGCCATAGGGATCCTTGAATTTCTGCCCTTCGATAAAAACAAACTCAGAAACCTTTTCCGGGCTTTCACCGCTGCGTCCGAGGTTTTCGCATGAAGAATTAAACAATACAAACATCGCGGTCATGGCGATTAACAGAATCGGCTTTATCATTTGCATATTTTCCTTTGATAGATTTTTTGCAAAAATGATTGAGCGCGATGAATATTTAGTCAGGGAAGAAATAGTTTGGGGTAAAAAAAACCAGTCAGGGATAAAGTGCCTTTTTTTCCATGATAAATGGCAGATAGGCTTTATTATTTATAAATGTCCCGGGCGATGAATCACAGACTTTTTCCTGCCTTTAGTTACTGACCAGGAATGTGGCGTAAGTGGTCTGTCGGGGAACAGATCAGGGATGTGACAAACTCAGCCGCCCGGCTCCGGCCGGGTGGCAGCTATGACAAGCCCTGACAAAGCTTTTGTTGCGAAATAACTTACAATCCAAAAAAGTCCACGGGATAAAATTGAATTGATGGCCGGTATTTTTTTGCCTTCGCCAATGGTTACTATTCAATGCCTGTCATAGCCATCACTCGCGGGACACGAGCGATTGAGGAAGTGGTCTGTCGGGGAACAGGCCAGGGATATGGTCTTGGCGGACGTTACGACCAGATGGTGATTTGGCAAACTCAGCCGCCCGGCTCCGGCCGGGTGGCAGCTATGACAGGCCCTGACAAAGTTTTGTTGCGGAAGGACCCACAACTCAAAAAAGTCTGTGGGAAAAAATTGAATTGATGGCCGGGATTTTTTTGCCTTTGCCAATAGTTACTAATCAAAGCCTGTCATATCCATCACTCGCGGGACGCGAGCGATTGAGTAAGTGGTCTGTCGGGGGACAGACCACGGATTTAATGTCAGGCCACGGATATAAAGTAAAAATGGCAGATTCGAATAGAACCTGCCATTTTTTTAGTTTTATAATATAGTACAATTAAGGTAAGACCTCGAGCACTACATCTACATCTAATAATGTCAGAGAACCCAAAGGATCAGCAAAATCCAGAGGCGTCAGGAATTGTGCTATTGTGCCAAGAATAGCAGAGAAGGTTCTTGGGGTGCCACTCGGCTGCGTCCAATGCGGATCCAATGGATCGGTGAAGTCCGCAATTCTTGCTCCTCCAATCGCATACTGTACCGGAATTCCTTGTAATGAAAGGTTTATAGACCAAATGTAACTGCCGCCACTATAGGAAATTGTTGAAATTCCCAATTCAACAGTGGTTCCTGAGCTACCATCATCTTTTTTCCGACACAATGTGCTTATGGTCAAATCATTATTAACGATAAGAAGAAGTGTATCTCCATTCTCCGCCGGACTCAAAGCACCACAGACATCATCGCCCGGTACCTGCATTAAAAATGACTGAACAGTCGGGAATGTTAAATAAGCTTGTAATTGCGGGTCTGATAGGTCAAC
>CAYZWN010000101.1:0-1014 GCA_964482185.1 uncultured Roseivirgaceae bacterium | reverse complement strand
CAACCACAAATGGTGTTCCGCCAGGCCAACCAACAGGAATTGGGATCTCAGAATCTAAATCCCCCTGGCCAGGAAGCTGATCGAGGTTTTTCATTACAACACCTTCGGTATTATTCATCCAATACTTCCATACCAGGCTTTTACCTGTCGGGTCAAAATCATCATTCACACCAATCGTTACTTCTGCAGTAGCATCGACGCTGCCTCCCTGGTTGGTGGCCGTCACAACTACGCTGTAAACACCGGTTGTCGATTCATTAGCGACACTGATAACACCGGTTGAGCTATTGAGTGCAATGAAATCAGGCACATCATTTGGCGCTTTAAAGGCAAAACTGCTTGCGGCATCTCCCGTTGATGTGGGATCAATGCTTCCTGTCGCACCAACAGCTACGGTCGTTGCTGCATAGGAGACTGCAGGCGCTCCAATCGGATCTGGATCCGGTTCATCATCGTCACCCCCGCAGGAATACAAAAAAACGAGCCCGGCAAATGTCATCAAAAGCAGGCCCCACTGTGAAATTTTAAATAGTTTGTTCATAACGTTAAATTTAGTTTAAGGAATTGTTTGTATAAATTATTTTTTATCTGATTCATCTTTTCACATCCCACCACACACGGCTTTTCAGCTGATCACCGCCATTCAAATTTTCAATGGCCGTGGTCACGTTGTCGCCATTTCTGAGCCTTTCGCTAAACGGATAGATCAGTCTCGATGGCAACTCGCCGTCGGTATCTCCCTTATCCAGGTAAATGCCGTCCCGGGTCGGGATGGCAGGATAACCTGTCCTGCGCATCATGGCATAAGTTTCTGCCAGATTCGGCGCCAATGCCAGCCATAGTTGGGTACAAATCTGCTCGAACTGCTCTTCCGGGGTGCCGGATAAGGTGGCGGTTTCGGTGGTGAGAAAATTTTCAACATCTTCATTATTTACGCCTACTTTGCGCAAAGCCAACTCAATCCCGTTTCTGTAATGTGCATTGGCATCTGTTCCCCCAAGGCCAAAAAGAGCA
>CAYZWN010000100.1:0-15365 GCA_964482185.1 uncultured Roseivirgaceae bacterium | reverse complement strand
ATTTATATAACCTGCCAACCACAGGCTTGCGCTTCTTTACAGTTTATGGTCCGTGGGGCCGACCGGACATGGCCCTGTTTCTTTTTACCAGGGCGATTCTGGAAGGGAAAACCATTGACGTGTACAATCATGGAAAAATGAAGCGCGACTTTACTTATGTCGATGATATCGTTGAGGCGCTTGTTCGATTGTTGACAATCATTCCTGAAAAAAACAGTGATTGGGATGCATACAACCCTGATCCATCATTTAGCGCAGCGCCATACAGGTTGTACAATATTGGCAATAATAACCCTGTAGAATTGGATGTATTTATTAAATTTATCGAAAAAGCCACCGGCAAAAAAGCAAAGAAAAATCTTTTACCTTTACAGCCGGGCGACGTTGTTGAGACCTATGCGGATGTGACTCATCTGACAGAAGTGTGTGGTTTCAAACCGGCCACGAAAATCGAAGATGGTATCCGGGCGTTTGTCGATTGGTACAGAGACTACTACAAAATTTGATCTATTAAATGGAAAAAAAGCTCAGGCTATTATCAATCCTCCTCGCTTTTGTTGTTTCGGGAACATTATTGATGGCCCAAAATCAGCAGCAGCTCAATCAACTGCAAAATATGACTCCTGCTCAGTTGAGCGCTTTCAATGTAGATGACCTCTCGGATGCCCAAATACAGAACTTCCTCCGGCAACTGGAACAAAGCGGTTATTCCCAGAACGAAATTGAACTCGCCCTGAAAACACGGGGTATGCCGCAGGCACAAATCGATAAACTCAAACAAAGAATCACGAAACTGCAAACACGTAGCGTTGCAGGTGGAAGCAGTTTTAACCGCGCGAGAACCAGGGAAACCCAACCGGTTAAAGAGGATGATCTTGTAAAAATGCTCACAGATGACTTTGAAACCATATTGGAAAAAGAAGAACTGGCAAAGGAAAAGCGCGTTTTTGGTTACAAGCTTTTCAATTCAGAAACTCTGACTTTTGAACCTAATCTCAATATTCCCACACCCATAGATTATGTATTGGGTTCAGGAGATGAAGTGATCATCGATGTGTGGGGTGCGTCCGAGCAGACTTATCAGGAAATCATTTCACCGGAAGGCTATATCAAACTACCAAACCTCGGTCCGATTTATTTAAATGGGCTTAGCATCGAACGAGCAGTAGAAAGAATCAAGTCGAGACTGACAGAGATCTACTCAGGCTTGTCCTCCAGGCAGGGCGCTGCGCCCAATACCTTTGCCCAGGTTTCGCTGGGGCAATTGCGCACCATCACTGTGCATGTGATCGGGGAAGCCAGACGCCCCGGTTCATTCAGTATCAGTTCCTTATCCACCGTTGCGCATGTGCTATATCTTTCAGGCGGGCCAAATTTCAGCGGTTCCATGCGGCAAATCGATATCATCCGCAACAATAAGGTGATCGCTACTGCAGATGTTTATGACTTCCTGATTAGCGGTGTTTTGCAACATAACTTTACGTTGAAAGACGGAGACATTGTACGGATTAAGCCGTATATCAACAGGGTTGAAGTGATTGGAGAGGTAAAACGCGAAGGCATTTACGAAACTATTGAAGGAGAGTCATTGGCCAAACTGCTGGAATATGCCGGTGGGTTTACTGAAAATGCTTACACCAAACTGATCAAGGTAAGACGCAATGAAGGCGGCGAGAAAGTTTTTGTGGATTTGAAGGAGGAAGAACTCTCTAAATCAAAAACAAAAAATGGAGATCAGGTGATGGTACAGGGCATACTCGATCGCTATTCAAACAGAGTGCAAATAAAAGGCGCCGTCTTTCGTGAAGGGGAATACGAATTGACAAAAGGCCTGACTGCAAATAAACTGATCGACCTGGCGGAAGGACTTCGTGGTGATGCTTTTATGGAAAGAGGCCTGATTTACAGAACCAATGAAGACTATTCGTATTCAGTTGTCTCTTTCAATTTAAGAGATTTGATCAAAGGAAACCAGGAAGACATCCCGCTTCAAAGGGAAGATATGGTACAGATATCATCGATCTATGATCTGAACGACGAACAGTATGTGACCATTTCGGGGGAGGTAAAAAACAGCGGGACGTATCCTTATTTTCAGAATATGACTGTAGAAGACCTGCTGATCCGGTCGGGTGGGTTAAGGGAATCCGCTTCCGGATCGATGGTAGAAGTGGCACGCCGTGTGAAGGCGCTAGACGATAGAGAAACCAACCAGACGGCTGAAATATTCAAATTTTCCATCCATAAAGATCTTGAACTCACCCACGAAGATGCACGGTTTAGCCTCATGCCGTACGATCAGGTTTTTATCAGAAAATCACCGGGATACGAGCCTCAGGCCACCGTGAAGGTTGAAGGTGAAGTGATATACCCCGGCCTGTATGCCATAAAAACAAAAAATGAGCGCATTTCAGACCTGGTTCAACGGGCGGGCGGCCTCACAACTGACGGATTTGCTGAAGGTGCCACGTTGATCAGGCGGACGGAATTTAATCCGCCAAAAACAAATGAACAACAGCGATTGGAAAGTCTTACTCAGCTTTTGGAATCGGTTGAGAAAAACAAGATAGATGAAGATTTCACGCTTGAATCGGAAGCCGAATTGCTTCAGCAAAAAAGGCTTCAGAACGTGCGCAATCAGCTCGATGAGTACAATGCAAATGAAGATCTGAATGTAGGCAGGGAAGGTATCCGGATGAAACGAGAGAGATTGCAAACACTTGCTTCAAAAGACTCAATCACGCTGGATGCTTCGGCATTCAGCTATGAGACCATCGGCATCAATCTCGAGGAGATCCTTAAAAGCCCGGGCTCCAGATATGACCTCATCCTTCAGGAGGGCGATATCCTTTCCATTCCTCGGCAATTGCAGACCGTGAGAATGCGTGGGGAATTTTTATATCCCATTACCGTAAGATATGACGATGGCCTTTCATTTAAAGATTACGTCTCCAAAGCAGGCGGCTTCTCAGAAGATGCGAGAAGAAGAAAGGCCTACGTGCTTTACGCCAATGGCTCGGTTGACAGAACAAAGAAGGTGTTGTTCTGGAATAATTACCCCAAAATTCATGCTGGCGCGGAGGTGATCGTGCCCAAAAAACCGGAAAAACAGCCAATGTCGGTACAGGCCTGGATTGCCATAAGCACAAGCATAGCTACGCTTGCATTGGTAGTTAAAAGCCTGGCGGAATAGGATGGATGATTACAAAGACTTGGCCTGTCTCAAAATCTACTTTCGCCTTAGCCGTCATTTAATCGCTTAAACGACACTTGCTATAGGCCTCACTTCAGGCGTGCGCGTGCAAGGCCCACAGATGGAAGATGGTATGGAAGGAATAATGAAATGAATGGTCAGTTTAGAGTAATGAATGGTAGAAGATATGCTTCAGGAGGGCATGCGCAGAAAACGTGCACCACTTAAAAAAATATCTTGGTAATATTTCTAAGTGGGATTTTAAATCGCCTTAAGCTTCAATTTTTTCCTGATCTCATCTAAAGACCGCTTATACGAGTTGTCCGTATCATAAAGATCATTGACGGTTTGCACGGCATGTATCACCGTGCTGTGATCGCGCCCGCCAAAATGATAGCCGATGGTTTTAAGTGACGAACTGGTATATTCCTTGGAAAAATACATGGCCAACTGGCGCGCCATCACGATTTCCTTCTTTCGGGTTTTGTCTTTGAGCTGGTCGATGGTCACCTTGAAGTATTCGGATACAGTCTTTTGTATGTAGTCGATTCCAACTTCAGAATCAATATCGTGGACAATGCTTTTAAGGGTTTGCTTGGCAAGTTCAAGATCGATTTCTTTTTTAATCAGGGATGAATTTGCAATCATGGAGATAATCACGCCTTCCAGTTCCCTGATATTTGTATCAACACTATATGCGAGATATTCAATTACGTTATCGGGGATACTTATACCGTCCGACTGCATTTTTCTATTGATGATGGCAATCCTGGTCTCGTAGTCCGGCTGTTGTAAATCAGCGGTGAGTCCCCACTTAAATCTGCTAACCAGACGTTCCATGAGGCCGTTCAGATCTTTTGGAGGGCGATCGCTTGTCATGATAATCTGGCTGCCCGACTGATGCAGATGATTGAATATATGGAAGAATATTTCCTGGGTTTTTTCCTTACCTTCAAAAAACTGCACATCGTCAATGATCAGAACGTCAACTTTTGAGTAGAACTGTGAAAATTCCTGTATCCGGTTATTTTTGATGGCGTCGAAAAACTGATTGGCAAATTTTTCTGAAGACACGTATTGCACTACCTTCTTCTTTTCATCTTGCATAATCCTGTTGCCTATTGCCTGAACAAGATGCGTTTTGCCAAGTCCTACACCGCCATACACCATCAATGGATTAAATGAAGTGACACCTGGTCGTTGTGCAACCGCATACCCCGCTGAGCGCGCCAAACGGTTACAATCACCTTCCACGAAATTCTCAAATGTATAGCCGGGATTGAGGTTTAAATCATAACCAAAGAGCTCGAATGAATTCAACTCAACCCTTTTATTCGAGCCATTCGATTGCTTGTTGCCGGAATTGGAGGATGCATTGGGAAGATTGATGGTTAGAGGCTTGTTTTTTTCTCCTCCCGTATCTACAATCACCGAATATTCCAGTCTGTAATCTTTTCCGAGCTCACTGTCGATGACGTTCCTGAGTATGTTCACATAGTGCTCTTCCAGATACTCATAAAAAAACTGGCTTGGAACCTGAATGGTAAGCACTTTACCTTCAAGCCTGATGGGCACAATAGGTTTAAACCAGGTCTCAAAACCCTGATCTCCAATATTAGGCCTAATCTTTGCCAAACAACTACTCCAAACTGTATTATGGTCGATCTGCATTAGTTAAAAAACCAAACTGAATTAAGGACTATATAAAAAAAGGGAAACAAATTTGTTGAAAAATTCCGGAACAAAAAACGATCGCAAAACTTGACTTTTAAAATTATTTAATAGTGCTCTTTCTGCGATTATTCAACCGGAAAAATCTTCAAATAATATAATTTCCTGTCTCACTTCCCCAATCATGTGCTGGCTTTAGCCACAATAAAGCTGGTAACATTTTTGGTGATTTAAATCATCTTTTCCAATGATAAGCATCATTAGAAAAATTTGCCTGCAAGAGTTAATTTTGCATGGCAAAATCAAGGATGATTCCATCTATGCTTAGCATTAGCAATTGCACGCTCAATTTAATCAAATTATTGTATTATACACACGCATGAAAGAGGTAAAATCTGCAGAAAATCTATTCTCCGAATTTCCGCTCGTGAACAAATCGCAGTGGAAGGAGCTGGCCATCGCCGATCTCAAGGGGGCGGACTTCGATAAGAAACTGGTCTGGAAAACACTCGAAGGCTTTGATCTTCAGCCATATTACACGCAGGAAGATTTGGAGCAAATCGCTTATCTAAAAAAATTCGAAAGCAGCATGCTCAATATGGAAGATGGCTCGCAAGGGCCACGATATTGGGTAAACCGTGAAAAAATTGCGGTGAACGATGCCGATGCTGCAAACAAGGCCGCAATTGATGCCCTGAACGCCGGCGCTGACGGACTTATTTTTGACCTTACCGGCAAAGAAAATGTGGACATCAAACGGTTGCTCAACAACATTCTGCCTTTGCACTGCTCGGTTTCCTTTATGGCCGACCGGGATGCTGCCAGACTTATAAAGGGTTATTTTACTTATGAAAGCCAGAATCACATTGAAACCAGCCAACTATTTGGCAGCCTCAATTACGATCCGATCAGGAATCTGACCCTGAAAGGAAAAATGGCCAAAGATGGCTTCAACGTACTGAAGGAAATCATTGAAGTTACTGATAGCGCCAACCGTTTTTTCGGGCTTACGGTAAATGGCAGTCATTTTCAGAATGCCGGGTCAAGCCTGGTACAGGAACTCGCTTTCGCGCTCAATGTGGCTGTGGAATACATCGATAAACTTGGAGAGCTTGGCCTGTCACCGGATAAGGTGATCAGAAACATCGAATTTTCCATGGCCGTGGGAACGGATTATTTTCCTGAAATTGCCAAGTTAAGGGCGCTGCGCATTCTGTTTTACAAAATAGCAGAAGCCTACGGCATCAGTAGTTTTGATCCGGGTGATCTCAGCATTCATAGTATTTCATCATTATGGACTAAAACCATTTATGATCCTTACGTGAATATGCTGCGCAATACCACCGAAGCCATGTCGGCAATCATCGGCGGGTGCACTGCCCTGACCATTGCTCCTTATAACGAAAACTTCGAAGCAGTAACACCATTTTCGAAACGCATTTCCAGGAATGTTTCTAATATGCTGAAAGAAGAGGCCTACCTCGACAAAGTAGTCGATCCTTCAGCCGGATCATATTACATAGAAAATATTACAGACGAAATGGTCAAAGGTGCGTGGGCACTTTTCACTGAAGTGGAATCCGAAGGAGGTTTCATCAAGAGTTTTATGGATGGAAAAATCCAGAACAGAATCCGGGAAACCCGTAATAAACGGCTTACACTTGCCGCGCAAAGGAGAGAAATATTTGTGGGCACAAACCAATACCCCAACGCCAAAGAGCAACTTGATCCGGATAAAATTTTTCGGACAGCTGCGACCTCCGGTGAAATAGAGGTACTGCCTCAGGAAAATGGCCCATCCGAGTTCGAATCAATGAGGTTGAAGACAGATGCCTTCGCGAAAAAACACGGTAAAAGACCGGTGGCCTATCTCGCCCTGATTGGCAATAACCCCGCCATGAGAGCGGCAAGAGCACAGTTTAGCGGTGGTTTTATTGGCTGTGGCGGATTTGAAATTATTGATGGGGGAATCACCTCGTCCAATGGAGAGGCCATTAAAAAAGCCCTGGATGCCAATGCTGCCATAACCGTAATATGTGGTGCGGACGACGACTATCCAACACTCGGTGTGGATTTTGCCCAAAAATTCAGACAGTCAAAAAATGATGGTGTGCTGATACTCGCAGGCTATCCTGCTGAAGCTATTGAAGCGCTAAAGGCTGCCGGTGTGGATGATTTCGTACACATGCGGGCTAACCTGGTCGAAACACTTGGTAAACTTCAAAAACAATTAAACATCATTTAAGCATTAAATAAATGAGACCTGATTTTTCAAAAATTTCTTATAACGATATTAAAGACAGCAACCCTGTCCTAAATCATAAGTCCGAGAATTTCCGGCCCTGGATTGCACCGGAAAAAATTAAAGTTAAGCCACTGTATTCAGGCAAGGATGTCGGGGACGTCAAACACCTGGATTATGCATCCGGTATTCCGCCTTTCTTGCGCGGGCCGTACGCCACCATGTATGTGATGCAGCCCTGGACTGTAAGGCAATATGCCGGATTTTCAACAGCGGAAGAATCGAATGCATTCTACCGACGCAATCTCGCCGCCGGGCAGAAGGGGCTTTCCATTGCCTTTGACCTGGCAACACACCGTGGCTACGATTCTGATCACCCGAGGGTGGTCGGTGATGTGGGTAAGGCCGGCGTGGCGATCGATTCAATCGCGGATATGAAAATACTTTTTGACCAGATTCCACTGGATAAAATGTCGGTTTCCATGACAATGAACGGCGCCGTAATTCCCGTCATGGCATTTTACATTGTCGCGGCGGAGGAACAAGGCGTAAAACCCGAGCTCCTTACCGGCACCATCCAGAACGACATTCTGAAGGAATTCATGGTGCGTAACACCTACATTTATCCGCCATTGCCTTCGATGAAGATCATTGCAGATATTTTTGAATACACCTCGAAATTTATGCCGAGGTTCAATTCGATCAGTATTTCCGGATACCATATGCAGGAGGCCGGTGCCACGGCCGATCTGGAGTTGGCCTACACTTTGGCCGACGGACTGGAATACATCCGCACCGGAATTCAGGCAGGGATTGATGTTGATAAATTTGCCCCGCGATTATCGTTTTTCTGGGCCATTGGCATGAACCATTTTATGGAAATTGCCAAAATGCGTGCAGGCAGATTGCTATGGGCGAAAATTGTAAAGCAATTCAATCCGAAAAATCCAAAATCCATGTCGCTGCGTACGCACAGCCAGACTTCGGGCTGGTCGCTCACAGAGCAGGATCCGTTCAACAATGTGACCAGAACTGCTGTAGAAGCCATGGCGGCGGCGCTGGGCCATACCCAATCATTGCACACCAATGCACTGGATGAGGCCATCGCCCTTCCGACTGACTTTTCGGCCAGAATTGCGCGAAATACCCAGCTATTCATTCAGGATGAAACAAATATTTGCAAGGCGGTGGATCCATGGGCCGGCTCATATTATGTTGAGAAACTCACACATGAATTGGCCCACAAGGCATGGGAATTGATTCAGGAAGTGGAAGAACTTGGCGGCATGGCAAAGGCCATCGAAACCGGTCTGCCAAAGATGCGGATTGAAGAAGCCGCTGCCAGAAAGCAGGCCCGCATCGACTCCGGCCGTGATGTGATTGTCGGGGTGAATAAATACAAGACTGATGAAGCTACGGATATCGAACTGCTCGAAGTGGATAACACGGCTGTGCGACAGTCACAACTGGAGCGCCTCGCCAAACTGAAGGCAGATCGGAACAACGACGATGTGCAGAACGCACTCCACGCGATCACGAAATGCGCAGAGACAGGTGATGGTAATCTCCTCGACCTTGCCGTTGATGCCGCGAGAAAGCGGGCGACATTGGGCGAAATATCCGATGCCATGGAAAAAGTCTTTGGCAGGCACGTAGCCACCATCCGATCAATCTCGGGGGTGTATTCGGCAGAGGCATCGAATGACGAGAGTTTTGAAGAAGCCAAAAAGCTTGCTGATAAATTCGCAGAAATAGAAGGCAGAAGACCAAGGATCATGGTCGCGAAAATGGGACAAGACGGGCACGATCGCGGCGCTAAGGTGATTTCCACAAGTTTTGCCGATCTTGGCTTTGATGTGGATATCGGACCATTATTCCAGACACCGGAAGAGGTAGCGCTGCAGGCAGCAGAGAACGACGTGCATGTGGTTGGGGCATCGAGCCTGGCAGCAGGGCACAAGACACTGGTCCCTCAATTGATACAGGAACTGAAAAAACTGGGCAGGGAAGATATTATGGTTGTGGCAGGTGGCGTGATTCCTCCGAGAGATTATGATTTTCTTTATGAATCAGGTGTGGCAGGTGTTTTCGGTCCGGGAACGGTGATCTCAAAATCTGCGAAGGAGATACTTGAGAAACTTTTACAACAGGAATAGTTTTAATTTTGACATAGACAGATTAAGCCCTTGCAAATTGTAAGGGCTTTTTTGTGCGCCATGCATGCCTTGTTGGGATATCGGCAAAGTCTCGAATGAGCCAGTTAGCGGGTGTTTTGCCGGAATAAGTCTTTGAGGTGTAACTAAAATTTTCAGAAGCAGGTTGTGATTTTCTTGTAGATGGGATAGGATTGCGTATCCCTTGATTTACAAACTAAGCCTGCAATATTGACCGTTGCCGTACTATATTCTGTGAATTCTGAAGTTAATTTAGATGATGCCAATTATTGTTGATGCCAGAAAAGCTATTTTGAAAGACAGGAAAAAATTATCGCCGCCCATGTTGAAAATCGTGATTATTTGAGCAATTACGATCAATCAGTTTTCTAAGACATCCAAACGCTTGGGCGATTAATTCATTCTATCGACAGGAAGTATCAAATTAACCTTGCTTCTTTTGATTTTATTTATGTTGTTAAAAAGGTTGAGTGAAAAAAAAGCTGCCGCAACAACATATATTGTAACTTGTAAAATGGAAATGTTGTCTTCCAGAAACATCAAATACAAATTACCTGGAATTAACAGGAATATTTCCAGGGTAAACTGTTCAAATAAATATGCCGTAAGCATTGTGATGAAATATGGCGCTAATAGTAATGCACCCAATTTAAGCCGGATATTCTTGCGCCCTTTTAAAAGAACCGTGGAATATACACTTAGCACAAAAACCACTATTATGCAAATTTGAGACGATCTTAAAAATATAATTAGGTAGTCTATATTGAAGCCTGTTTTTGCAATTGAAGTTATCAAATACAAAAGAATTAATGCGGCAATTTTCACTTCGGATGATTGTTTAATTATCAGTAGTGTATCCTTTAAGGCAGAAGATTTTTTTTTATCGTTAATGAATATGCTGGATTGGAATTTTTTCGATAATAATAGAATCCAAATAAAAAATAATCCAACGATTATCAGGCTTCTAAAAAACTCTACATAGGTTAACTCACGCCTATCAAAATCAACATTTCCTATGATCAGTACTAATGAAATCGGTATCGAATAAATGATATCTGTAATAATGTCCTTACGTAGCCTCATAAGAATATAATGTGAGATCGGGATTAACTAATTAAATATCAATAACCTAAGTACGTCATTGCGGAATGACGATCTCGTATTTTGTCGATCTGACGTGAATATAAAATTAAAAAAGTTTCAGAAGGCTGAGAGTTGCCTTCTGAAAAACCAGTGACTAATAGAACACTTTGCCACAATAAGAATCGATAACCAAAACGCCAGAGACAAATGCAAATATATTCACTCCACCAGCACCTCCTACGACCAATC
Organism: uncultured Roseivirgaceae bacterium; assembly: GCA_964482185.1. Classification (GTDB taxonomy): domain Bacteria; phylum Bacteroidota; class Bacteroidia; order Cytophagales; family Cyclobacteriaceae; genus JAAUQL01. Next base: position 4,753 of record CAYZWN010000100.1, on the reverse strand, counting down.
TAAAACCTACTCCAAGCGATAGCGTTCTCACAACCTAAAACATCGAAGGGCATCAGCCCGATATTGGAAAAACAATTACTTTCTGGCCGGGCAATATTCGATGCGCGATCAGGAAACAATCTTTTTTGTAATTTTTATGGCTGCTAGTTTGATCTAGTGACCCTAATAGTACTCCGAGCCAAGGCTACAATCAATTAGGCAGTAAATTATTTTTATCCGCGAACCTTTCGTAGTTTAATATTTGAGATGCCTTTTACCCACCATAATAAGCAGTGCAATTGAAGTAGATAAGGACGAGACGAATATCATTAATGAAGGAAAGGCATACCCTCTGTATATTATTAAGAAAGTACTTGAAACGAGAACAATTAGTGTGAAAAATAAAAGTATTACCCTGATTTTCATTGGTCAAAAAATTTTAGTTTAATTGAGTTTTTCAGCCGGTCAAAAAACGATTACTGATCGGGATGAAGCTATTAATACACGGCTGGCAGAGGAAATTCCTTCGGATCTCCTCTGCCTCTTGGCAATGGAGGCTATAGCTAACGCTTATAGGCGCATGCTGTCAACCCCAATGCGCCACCATATAGTCCTACAACCGCAAACCCTGCAGCAGCAACACCTCCGGTAGCAACTGTTAAAGCTCCCCATGCGGCTGCATACATAACTATCGCTAATCCACAATTAAAATTTCCTCCAATAATCGCCTCCATTTGCTTAAAAGATAATTCTTTCATAATAATAATAGTTAAGTTACGCCTACTCTGTCAAAGCTTTTCGGCTTTCGCTTGCAGCTTTTGATCGCTACAAACCCAAAACTAATCCGGTACAGTGCAATTTGGAAGCACTGTAGATATTTTTTTCTCATCCATGGTATGTGCTCCCACAGACCTTTTAAGTCCTTTCTACAAAAGGGCAATGATTACTAAATTTACTGCCATTTACTTTTTTATAAATTTTCAGAAGCAGGGTTTGTGACTACATCCATCTGATCGTCGTGTAGTAATAGCGTTTTCACAACCTAAAACATTAAAGTGCATTCTGCTGATTTTGGAAAAAATGCTACCCTTTGGCCGGGCCAAATCCAATGCTCAATCAGGAAGCAATCTGTTTTGTCACGTTTATGGCTGCTGATTTGATCTTGTGATCGTTATAGAATTCCACGCGGAAGTTCTATTTGTTTTTATTTGTTAGCAGATGCTACGAATAGTGACAGAACCTGGATTGAGATAAACCGCGATGGTTTAAACTTGATGCATCGTCTTAATAAATATGATGAATTAACTCAATGGTCCGGTCAGAAGTGTTAATCAAAGCTATTGCTCGTAATAGTTTTAAAACCATTTACGCAAGTATTTCATAAAAATATTATTTTTTCAAACACTGATGTTTTGTTTAATGTTGTAAGCGTATCTTTAAACAAAAAATATCAAATCATGAAAAATGTCATATTGAATGCCGTATCGATTCCGGTTGACGACCCGGTTGCGTTTACCTTTTTTACAGGTTACATGGCAATGCTTGCCGCGTCTGTTTTTTTCTTTTTCGAAAGAAGTCGTGTAAAGGGAAAGTGGAAGCTCTCCCTGCTCGTATCAGGCTTGATAACCGGAATCGCCGCAGTACACTACTATTACATGCGTGATTATTACACCGCAACTGGTGAAAATCCAACTGCGCTGAGATACATTGACTGGACGCTCACTGTGCCATTAATGTGCGTAGAATTCTACTTATTAACAAAAGCAGCTGGAGCAAAAATCAGTCTTTTGTGGAAATTGATAGCAGCCTCTGTGCTTATGCTTGTGGCAGGTTATTATGGCGAAGCCTTTACTGATGGCAGCACTTCACATTCGGTAACATGGGGTGTGATTTCAACTTTAGGTTATATATATATTCTATACACAGCATGGTTTGGAGAAGTGAAAGCCTTGTCCGAAAAATCAGACAATCCAAGTGTGGCAAAAGGAGTTCGCACACTAGCATGGTTTGTACTGGTAGGTTGGGCTATATATCCAATAGGTTACATGTGTATGCCCGGAGGTTGGCTTAATGTTGGTCTTGGCTGGGAGTCTACCAATGTAGATCTGTTTTACAACATTGCGGATGCGATCAACAAGATAGGCTTTGGTCTTGTGGTTTATGGTATAGCCACCTCAGAGGGCTTTGCTGATGAAAAAGCAGTAGCCTAATGGATACATTTGTAAAAGAAGATAGAAGCCATCGTGTAGATGCACAATCCCGTAGCAAGCCATTTTTTGAAATGACGAGCAAGATGCTGGAATGTGTTTCACTGTACGATTTTGACACGCTGTCGGGTATTTGCGATGATGACTTTGGTATTGTGGATATCAATACAAAGGGCGGTAGCGAGATCATTCGGAATCGTAAAGGTTGGGAGGAATGGTTCAGAAATCTTTTTCAACAACTTGATCAGATGAAAGCCACAACGTGGTCAGAAATTACCCGATACGAAGCCGTGCAGATGGTTGAGATGGGTTATAGCGTTGTTGATTTTGATCAGCTACTTATTGTGGATAATCAAACTATGAGGTTTTGCGTAATAGCAACAATTATTTGGAAGCAAACCCCAGAGGGCTGGAAAGAAGCCAGGTATCATAGTTCACTTATTTCGGTAAAAGAAGAATAAAAGCAGAAATTCAAATAGGTCCTGCATAGATTGAAAAATAGGTGCAGGGCCTAATTTTGTACTTACAGTCCGTATCAATTGGAATTAAGTGATATTAAAGTTTTAAAGTTGCTTAAGAACTTTAATCCAGCCATTATAAATGTGTAGGAACCTCGGTTAAGAATTCGTTGAAGGCGCCTCCCTACAGATCAGTTAATGCGGTTTTCCCCGACTACGACTATCCTGTTTCATAATCGATCACCGCTTCGTCATTTTGACGTTTTTTTGACTCCATTAAATATCCATGAGGTTCAAGATTTGCCAAAATTTGTTCTTTTTATGATGCGCCAAACAATACTTCAATCGTGAGGAGGCATTATTCGGCAATTTGCTCAAGTGCATATTGCGAACCCATCCGGAATGATTGGCATAACAATGTTCCAGACATCGCGGTAGCAATGAAAAAAATGAAATTAAAAAGTTGAAAAGAGAAAGGCAGAAAGCATGGTAGAAGGAACCTTCAAAACCATAACAAGGCACTATTTTTCAAGTGGAAAGTTGCTAAAAATCCAGTCAATTAAATTATTTCAGTACCACCGCTGACTAACTGCTGAAAATATCCTCAAAAGAAATGCTGAAGCCATCAAACATAGTCGGAACGTTACCTTCTTTGTATTCCAGCGGCACATCAAACCTTCCATCCGGCATCAATTGCAGCGTTGCGACGCTTTCTTTTGTCGGGTCGATCAGCCAGTAAGACTTTACACCATGTTTTTGATATAGAAAGGCTTTTACAGTTTTATCACGGAATTCTGTCGAAGGTGAAATGATTTCGATAATCCAGTCCGGGGCTCCGGTAGCGCCTTTGTCATCCAGTTTAGTCGCATCACAAAAAACGGAAATATCCGGTTGAAGTACTGTCTCCGAAAAATCATCTTCGATGAAACGGACATCAAATGGGGCGCCAAATACTTCACAGGTTTTGCCAACCAGAAAATTTCCTATTAAACGGGTCAGGTTACGACTGATTTCCTGATGTCGCCTGCCCGGAGCCGGGGACATATTTTTCGGGTCATCGCCAAATTCCAATGGGTATAGTTTCCCTTCAATAATCTCCCACCTTTTGTCATCATCCCAGGAGAGATAATCCTTATATGTGTATCGCTTATTTAAATCTGGTGCTGCCATCGCCTTAAACTATTGATGCAAGTTACAAATTTAGCATGGAATCTTCATGACATAATTATTGAAAGTGGCTTGAACATATTTAGCATTTTGTATCGTTGGTTGATCAGAACTTCATTATTTTGTGACGATCTATCGACTCAGTTTGCCTGAGCATTTGTAAAAATTTTTTAATTCGAATACGCCCATGAAGACTTTACTATGTTTTTTAGTGACACTCTTTTTTATTCAGTGTGATAATCCATCCAACAAAATGACATCCTTCAGTCCGGGTAACCTATGGCCGGACAATAATGGGGTACACATTAATGCGCATGGGGGAGGGATGCTTTTTCATGATGGCTTATACTTCTGGTACGGGGAACATAAAATTGAGAGCGATGCCGGCAATAAGGCCCATGTGGGCGTACATGTCTATTCTTCCAAAGATTTGTATAACTGGAAAGATGAAGGTATTGCCCTGAAAGTGGTCGGGGATGATCCTGTCCATGATATCACCAAAGGGTGTGTACTCGAACGGCCCAAAGTTATTTTTAATAAACTTACCGGCAAATTTGTCATGTGGTTTCACCTGGAGTTGAAAGGGCAGGGTTATGATGCAGCAAGGTCGGGGGTGGCCGTTTCTGAAAGTCCGACAGGCCCTTTTGTTTTTCTTAGGTCATTCAGGCCCAATGCCGGTTATTGGCCTGTAAATGTGGAGGACTATCACAAAAATCCAGTGGCAGATACAGTTAAAGATAAATATTGCGGTGGCTTGGGCTGCCTACCAGCGCACGTGGATAGCGTGAATATCCTTGGAAGAGATTTTGAAGGTGGGCAAATGGCGAGAGACATGAATTTATTTGTCGATGATGACGGCAAGGCTTATCACATTTATTCTTCCGAAGAAAATAGCACCACCCACATCTCGCAACTAACGGATGATTACACCGGCTATTCCGG
>CAYZWN010000099.1:14174-15412 GCA_964482185.1 uncultured Roseivirgaceae bacterium | reverse complement strand
GGGGAAGTATATATGAAGCGCACCCAGGCGAAACTATCCATTAAGGAGGGCGGCTACTTTGAAAACAGAAAGTACATTGGTGGCGATTTCAAAAATATTCATTCCCTCCGCGTGCCGGATGAGCACACCGATCATTCCTATTATATCCGCTACGAAGGCCCCGGATGGGAGTCTGACCTGGTTGGGTACCGCTTTTACCTTGACTGGCGTAATGCGACGGATGTCTTTGGCAAAAAAACCAGGGAGATGGTTTTACAAAAGGTTGGTCTTGATGGTTTCGACTCTTACCATGAGATGCAACCCTGGGGAGTGGATGTGCTTAAAGTCGGAAAATCTCTTGGACTGGGATCACCCGCGGCTTATGTGAAAAAGCAGGCCCAACGAATCGATGTCACAGACAGTATTACCTGCGAAATTTCTGACAACGGAAACATCTATTCATCCATCACAACAAACTATTATGGCTGGAAAGTTGACGGCAATAACCACGATGTGACATCAAAACTCAGCATCCATGCCGGAACAAGACTTACAAATCATACACTACACATTACCGGAGATTTACCGACTTTTTGTACCGGAGTGGTTAAAGATTCTAAAGCTAAATTATATACCGACCCTGGAAATGGTGCCCAATGGGGCTATCTCGCAACTTTTGGAGATCAAAGTTTAAACAATGACCACCTTGGTTTGGCGGTATTTTTCTCAAACAAACAATTCAAAGGATTCACCGAAGATGAATACAGTCATATTGTGAAAATGAAGCCAGACGCGGATGGAGAAATTGAATATTATTTCCTGGCAGTATGGGAAGGAGAACCGGATGGTTATTCCAATGAAGATGCATTCCTTGAATATATCAAAAAGACTGCAAATGCTTTGGCCCATCCGCCAACTGTGGTTTTAAAGCCTATTTAAAAGGCACTAAAAAATAAATCAAATACCGGCCAGGTTTTAAAATATGTCTGGTGGGTTACGTATCTATTGGTGTATCGCTCTGCCGAAAAGGCTACACGAAGACGAAGGACAAGCATCAACTTTGCTTCAATACGCCTTGATGAAAAAAGCATCATTCATTTGATCAATGTTTGAGAATACCTAATTGATAAATTTCAATTTTTTGGTAGATCACTCGATTTTAGTACTTTTTTTTTGAATACGTTAAAAGCACAGAATCGAAAATACATCAATTGACCCCTGATTTGATAGAGGAATTAGTTAAATATTTGGACTATTTG
>CAYZWN010000099.1:0-14074 GCA_964482185.1 uncultured Roseivirgaceae bacterium | reverse complement strand
ATTAATGATTTTGATTTACATTCGATTGGAGTAATTCTGTCGTGATTTAAAAAAAATGGCTCTATGTTGTTTGCTGTTGGTAACAGTTAAACGCATAATTCATTTTGAATGATACTTTTTCTCTGGCCTCATTATAATTGCGTGAAGAAAAATGGACTTCAATTAGCATTGACTCTACAATGTCGGTTTGAAAATCAATGCAGATTCAGGCACTTCTTTGGACCTTAGAACATTGCCGGCATCAATTTTTGAGTCAACGAACTGGATGGATTCACTTTCATTCCCCATCACCTGAATTTTCGAAGGCAATGCTCCGGCGGCAGATTCGGTTCGCTCCAACACAATATTTTTACTATTGAACAAAGTAATACCAATATCCTTTTGATGTAACAGGCGTACATTTCTAAGCGTTATCCCATCGGCATCTATGATGGTGATACCTTCTTTGGCCTCAAGCGTTGCATTTTCCAGCATAATATTCTGGAGTTTCATTTCAGGCAATCCCTGAAAAAATGCTGCTACACCCGATCCGGTAACTGTGATGTTGCTCATTCTAATATTCCTGAATGCCGGTGTAGTTTCATCAACCGGGTATGTTGCACTTTTCAACTCTACAGCATAGGCATCATCCGCCCCTTCCGGAACAGGCGACTTTCCTTCATAAAAGAGGTTGAAACCAATGGCTTCTGCCGGAATGTTGATCATATCAATATTTGATATAAATATATTTTCAACAATTCCGCCACGACCTCTTGTACTTTTAAATCGCAATCCTATGTCGGTGCCAACAAAAGTGCAATTGGAAATGTGCACATTGCGCACTCCGCCTGACATTTCACTGCCAACCGTAAACCCTCCGTGACCATGATAAACTACATTGTTGGTCACAATTACATTTTCTGTTGGTATGGCCCTGTTTCGCCCATCTTCATTTTTGCCTGACTTAAAGCAAATGGCATCGTCTCCAACATCGAAATTATTGTTATAAATCAGTGCATTTTTACATGATTCGAGATCAAGTCCGTCACCGTTTTGCGAATACCAGGGATTTCGTACTGTTACATTTCTGATTATCACATCCTCGCACATCAGAGGATGAAGATTCCAGGCCGGAGAATTTTGAAATGTCGGGCCATCAAGCAAAACTTTCCTGCAACCTATCAGACTTACCATTACAGGCCTTAGAAAATCCTTTACATTTTCGAACTGTTTCGGATCCTTAAAATCCGGCACATTGAAGTTGTCTTTGGCATCGCCCCTTTTCGACTTTTCTGATGGATACCATATTTTGCCGTCATCACTCACAACACCACCTGATTGAACCAATTGTTTCCATTGGCGGTCGGTCATTTTTTCTTTTTTCACCGGCCTCCATGCATCGCCGGAACCATCGATGATACCTTTGCCGGTTATGGCAACGTTTTCGAGGTTCTTACCACTTATCGGAGATTGGCATCGGTAAGTTTCAAGGCCTTCAAAACTGGTTTTTACAATCGGATAATCGTTGAAATTTCTACTAAATACAATAAGCGCTCCCGCCTCGACATGTAAATTAATATTACTCTGCAACACAATTGGACCGGTAAGCCAGACCCCTCTGGGCACCACTACCTTTCCCCCATTGTTTTTGCCTAAAAAAGTAAAGGCATCGGCAAATGCCTCAGTATTATCAGTGAGTCCATCACCGACAGCACCAAAATCGGTGATTGAACATTGATTATCAGGAAAAGACGGCTCCTGTACCCTGGGCATGTCAAACTCAATACCTGCATAAATATCATCATACACTGCGCTTCCATCAGTTGATGGTTTGGAAACAGAATCACATGAGGAATAAAAAAAGGAAAACTGAACTGCAATGCCAATCAGTAGAAGTGTCTTGTATTTTTTCATAATGGCTAATACTTAATAATGAACTTTTATTTGTGTCCTAATCCCCTAAGCAATCACGCAACTATAATTGACTTTTCAAGATTCAAAAAAAACTCACAATCGGAGCCTATTTTGATGGCGATTGTTTTAAATCACATAATTTCCCCTTATTTCGAATCAGACAAATTGATTCGTTTGTCGTAAACAATATTATTGAAATAGTGTGATTTTGAGATCAGGCAAACTGTCTAAATGAGGGGGATAAATTATCACTGCACTTCGAGATTTGAATGGAAGTGAGTAATTTGAGCTACTTTATTGAATATTAAGATGATCTTGATGATTCATTCAAGAATAAAATATCCGGAATTAACGACTATGGCCAGAATACTTACACTATTAATTCTGATTTCTCCGGTATGTTACATTCTATCTCATCATGCTGCCTTTGCTCAAAAAATCCATAGATTCGAGCGAATAGGCATGGCTGAGGGCCTTTCTCAGAACTACGTGCAGAGCATTTTATGTGATGATAAAGGATTTCTATGGTTTGGTACCTGGGACGGCCTCAATCGCTATGACGGCAGGCAATTTAAGATTTTCAAAGTTGATCCCTCGCAACAAAACACCCTCACCAACAACAGGATTATTGATCTCTGGCAGGACCGACAAAATAAAATGTGGGTTAAAACCAATGACGGTTATTTGCATTATTTTATAGATGAGACCTATGAGTTTATAACCTTTCCGTACTATCTCAAGTCTCCGGAAGAAAGAAACTCTACCATCACATGCTTTCTAGAATCAAACCTCGGAGAAGTCTTGCTCGGATCCGCAAATTCAGGGATGTACTTCCTTAAATATAATCAGGCCGGGGGCAGGTATGATGCGAAACAATTCCTGAGTAGTGGTGAAAGTTCCATCAGTCATAATCAGGTTACATTCATAATGGCTGATGACGAAGCCGGAATCTGGATTGGAACCAAAAAGGGACTTAACCACTTGACAAGGGAAGAAATAATTAAGAATGAACCAAGCTTTTCAAATTACTGGTTACAACATGAATTCACGGCAGTACATAAAACGAATAATTTACTGCTGTTTGGAACAAAGTCTTCTGGTGTCAAAACATATGAACCGACTGTAAGGCGATTTGATCAAAACCCTGAACTATTTAAGGAATTGGTGAACTCCTCGGTTACACTTATTGCTTCACCATTTGATGGCATCATCCTGGCCGGCACAAATGAGGATGGATTATTCATTTTTAATTCAAATGAAAAAAAGCTTCAAAACCATTTCCTCCCTGGAAATACCATAAAAAAAATATTCAAGGACACATATGACAATTTATGGATCAACACCAGTGAATTTGGTATATACAGATTAGATCCGGATCTTAAAAAAATATGGCGCTATGAACTAACTGATGACAACATCCGCAATATTGTGGATGATGAGCGTCAGTTTTTGTATGAAGACTCACAACGTAACCTGTGGATTGCCTTACACGGCAGTGGATTGGCATTTTATAACAGGCAAAGCAATGAATTCGAATTTTACAGAAATACGCCCGGGGACAATACTACTATCAGCTCCGATAATGTCTATTGTGTTACCGAAGATCATTCAGGCCTGCTTTGGGTAGGAACCGGCCCTGCTAATGGGGGCGCAAATAAGGTCCATACTTCCAATGAAGCCTTCCGTCAGATTATGCTGGAAGAAAACGTCGTATCAGGAAATGAAAATCTGGTGCGCTCTTTATTGGTTGACAGCAAAGGTATAATCTGGGCGGGTACCAAATCTGGTGAATTGCATCTGCTTGACGAGGAATTCAGGGTAATTAAAAAGATTGACCAGATACCTCTGATTGAAGGAGCAGTCCCCGGTCAAAATGCTTATACCATGATGCAGGACCAGCATGGTTACGTATGGATAGGCACGAAAGGCGGCGGCGTGTTCGTTACCCGGTATTCGTTAAATGATCCTGAATTTAGCTACGAACGCTTAAAATTCTGGAATTTTACACATAATCCTAAAGACCAGACCTCGCTGAGCAGCAACATTGTTTACTCCATACATGAAGACAGCAGGGGAAGCATTTGGATCGGATCATATGACGGAGGATTGAATCTGGTTAAAGAAAGAAACGGCCAGCATCTTGTTTGTAAAAGATACAACACAACCAATTCAAAAATATCGAGCGATAAAGTGCGCCACTTACTTGAAGACCATGAGAACAGGCTCTGGATCACTACGGCTTTTGGCGTTACCTGGCTAAATCTGAAATCCTTTGATGAAAATCAACCCGAATTTCATGCAATACTGTTTGACCCACGAAAACCAAACAGCTTATCTTATAACGATGTGATTCACGCTTATGAAGATGCGGATAACCAATTGTGGTTTGCCACAAGTGGAGGCGGTGTCAATAAGCTTTTGTATCTCCACAGCGATTCGATCGCATTTGAGCGCATCAGCACCAAAAACGGGCTTGTGAACGATGTAGTTTACAGCATCCTGCAAGACTCGTTGGGCATGATGTGGTTCAGTACGGATCATGGCATCACGAGGTATAATCCTGGCGAGGGCACTTTTGATAATTTTGATGAGAGCAATAATCTTTCGGCTGATGCATTCAATGAAAATACCTGTGCCATGTCAAAGGATGGCAGACTGCTTTTCGGAACCAATGAAGGTCTGCTTGTAGTGAATCCTGCAAGAATTGAGCAAAATGATTTTATGCCTCGTGTTGTGCTGACCAACTTTCAGCTTTTTAATAAGGATGTTGACATTCATGACCCCAAATCACCGGTAAGAAAAGATATTGAATCGCTTGATCGAATCGTGCTCAACTACAACCAGGCCAGTTTTAGTTTTGAATATGCCGCTCTGAGTTTCTTTGCCCCCTCCAAAAACAAGTATGCATTTATGCTGGAAAACTTTGATAAGCAATGGAATGAAGTCGGCAATCAAAACAAAGCCACCTATACCAATCTTGCGCCGGGAGAATATGTTTTTAAAGTAAAAGCTGCTAACTGGAACAGCCCGTGGAGCGATAAAACCAGAAATATCGCCATTACAATTTTACCTCCCTGGTGGAAAACAATGCCCATGTATTTCGCATATGCCATCGCTTTAATGATTATTCTTGAAATCGTCCGGCGCTCCTACGCGCGGTATCAAAAATTACAAAACGACCTTAAGGTCGAAAAACGCGTAAATGACATAAAACTTCAGTTTTTCACTAACATCTCTCATGAGATCAGAACGCCCCTCACGCTGATTCTCGGGCCAATTCACGATATCATGGAATTGAAAAACATCCCGAAGAATATCGCCGGAAAGCTGCACCTCGTTGAAAAAAACGGAAAGCGTATGTTGCGGCTTGTTAACCAATTACTCGATTTCAGAAAAGTCCAGAAAAACAAAATGACATTGCAGGCACACAAAATACCTGTCTTTACCTTTCTTTCATCAATTATTGAAAATTTTGATCTGATTGCCCAGCATAAAAAAATAACACTGGAGTTTGACCATAAAAATAAGGAAAGTGAGATCTGGGCAGATCCCAACAAATTCGATTCTGTCATTTTTAATATTTTGTCCAATGCAATGAAATTTAGTCCGAAGGGAGGCAGGGTAACCGTATCAGTTGATGACGGCCAGCAGAAATTCCTCGATATTATCATTACAGACCAGGGTGTGGGCATTCCGAAAAACAGGCTCAACTTTCTTTTTGAGAGGTTTACTCCCCTCGCAGAAGAAGACGACGAGTTTGGCAGCTCAGGCATCGGACTGGCCTATTCCTATCAAATTATGAAATTACACCACGGTGATATCCTGGTGAAAAGCGAGCCTGGAAAAGGTTCGGAGTTCACAATTAGGATCCCATTGGGAAATGAACATTTCAGCAGTGAAGAAATCAGGCACGAAGAAGCTGAGTCATTTTATAAGCTGCGTTTTGATAAGGATTTAGCCGAAGATGATGCGCTTGATGAGGTAATGGATAAAATGCCGGATAGCGAAAAGGACATCAAAATTCTTGTTGTTGAAGACAATCATCAAATAGTGCATTACCTAAAGGAAAATCTATTTGATGAATACAGGGTTTCAACTGCATTCAACGGGCAGGAAGCACTCGATTGTATTTCAAATAATCCTGCACCCGACTTGATTATAACAGATGTGATGATGCCTGTTATGGACGGCATTACTCTAACTAAAAAATTAAAAGATTGCATCGATACTTCGCATATCCCGGTGATTATGCTCACTGCAAAATCTGGGCTGGAAGACCAGGTAGAGGGTATTGATTCCGGGGCTGAGGCCTACATTCTTAAACCGTTTAATATGACCTACGTGCGAGCGGTGATTGGAAATCTTCTGAAGCAACGTCAAATACTTTCGTCGAGGTATATTGAAAATAAGTACGACGAACTTCCAGAATTGAAAATCACCACAAAGGACGAAAAGTTTCTTGAAGACATATCCAGGCTGATCATGGAGCACTACTCAGATCCGGAGTTTAATATTGAAAAACTTGTCGAGCAAAGCTACGTGAGCCGAACGGTTTTCTATCATAAAATAAAAACGCTGACAGGTCTGACACCCATAGATTTTCTTCGCCAGAAGCGTTTGCATATCGCATCGAAGCTTATCCTTGAGACTGATTACAATGTTTCAGAAATTGCCTGCATCACCGGCTTCAATGACGTGAAAAACTTTAGCAAGCGATTCAAGGAAATTTACAAACTCACACCCACACAATTCAAGCAGGAGAAGATGATGGCTAATTCCTGATTGTTAACCCGGATTATTCATCACAAATAGTTGACACATTGTGATTGGTTTTCGTGATTGACTGATAGTGAATCTGCCGGGTGCAAGGTTAACCAAGATCACAGGAAAGTTAAAATCCAATATAGAGGAATGCCACAGCCGATGCTAATCTTCAAATGTCCACAAAAACTGGTTCTAACACTTTTTTCGTGTATCGGACTGCAGGGCGCAAAATTCATCTGGATTTTGCGGGTTAATGGTTTAAAACGCGAAGTACAAGCATCGACTTTGCGGTTCTACAACTTTGCAAAAAAGCCATTATTCATTTGTTCGGTGTTTGAGAATGCCTTATTGATGAATTTCAACCTTTTAGTAGATCGCTCGATTTTAGTACTTTTTTATTATGAATACGTTAAAAGCACAGAATCGAAAAAACATCAATTGACCCCTGATTTGATAGAGGAATTAGTTAAATATTTGGACTATTTGATTAATAAGAGAACAGCGAAAAAATAAATAAATTAACCCAGGACTGGGCGGGTGGCTTGAAAGTAGAAAATTATGATTCTGTTGGGTTACAAATAAAGCACTTGATTGGCGAAAAAAATAAGATTGCTGGTTGATACCAATATTTGGACCGAGAGACTATTAGACCAGGAAAAATCTGACATTGTTTCTAAATTCCTCAATTCTGTGCCATTGGATCAAATTTTTATTAATGATTTTGATTTACATTCGATTGGAGTAATTCTGTCGTGATTTAAAAAAATGACACACTCGAAAAATTTGTAAATGATTTATTTTACAATGGACTAATCCAACACCATCCAGGCTTTTCAATCTGTGTTAAGCGCACGTACATTTTCTCCGCTTTGTTCGCGCAACAGCTCATTTTTATACACCCTGTTCCGGAGTAATTTCAAATACGAAAGCGCCGGTTTGTTCTTGTAATCCGCATAGGATTTTGATGCCCAATCAATTGCCGCATCCAGATCGCCATTGATTTCGCTGATAATCGCCATGTTATAATGCGCTCTTCCTGCAATTTTGAATTTTGAGTTTGAAACCTCGCTGCTCCAAAGTTCAGCAGCCCCATCCCAGTTTCTGGTTTGCGCCCTGCGCCTGGCAACTTTAAATTGTTCGGTTCCCCGCACATAGTACTCCCTTCTTACCCGTATATTGTAAGGCATTAGCCTCCAGGCATACTTTCTTCCTATCGCACTGCTGGACTGCATCACATTTTCCTTCCTGCCTATTGTGATTGCCTTAATTGCATTCACAGGATTGATGCCTACACCGGTCATTTCAACAACATCGCTTATCGACCATTCATCCGGAAGGTACTGGCTCTGCGCATCATAAATTCTCCAACCCGATTTCACCAGGGTGGTCGTTCTTGCACGGTGCTCCAGGGCGGGGATATTCACACCCAAAGGCCCTGCAATGGTAACCGGCACTGCCTGATAATCAACCTTTGTGTCCGTATCGTAAAATGAAAGTACAAGGATGGCATCAACGCCATATTCCTCGCACATTTGGTTGACAGTTTCCCATGGTAAAGCTGCAGGGTACACTCCCGATCCGGGATTGCGGAGATCATCGTGTTCTATTTCTACAATTTCCTCGAAACGCCCGGTAGCGTAAAGTTCATTAACCAGTCCTGAAATCAATTGTTGCGCACCATCACGATCCAGATTCACACCTTCAACTGATAAAATTTTATCGATTTCATCCATTTTTTTGTTTTCAGGAGAAGGCAAACTCCGGTTCAGTACACCCACAGTCTGAATGGTGGGATCAAGCGTAACAGGGGCAGGTTCCAAAACAGGAATGGTGAGCCCGCTCATCGAACTGCATGAGTACATCGCAATCGCTGAGATGTACAACAAACTGTACTTTTTAAGAAGGTTGAATTTTTTCATGATTTTAATCGCCAGGCATTTATGCATAAAAACGCTACTAATTTAAACGTTCATACAGGCACAAATTTCCCAAACATCGCTAAATAGTCATGGATGTAATTAAACGCATATAATTGAAGTAAAATCATTGTTGATCAGCGTATTTGCCCATTCATAATTATATGCTGCCTTTTCATGCAATTGACTTGACCATTTTTCCATTTTTACTGAGCTTGGAAGATTAAACTGATAAAATCAACTTACCATCCCATGAAAGCTGCCATCTACACCGAATATGGGCTACCTGCTGTTCTGCAAATAAAGGAACTTCCCTCCCCGCTTCCTCGCCCGGAAGAGATACTGATCAGAGTAAAGGCCACATCTGTCAATTACGGTGACATTGTCGCCAGAAACTTTGGCAACCTATCCTTTTCAGACTTCAATATGCCGGGATTTCTCCTTTTGCCTGCCAAACTCAGTTTTGGGTATTCCAAACCTAAAAAACACATTCTGGGCAATGAATTTGCCGGTGTTGTTGAGGCAATTGGTGATAGGGTAAGCGGTTTTAAAGCGGGAGACAGGGTATTTGGCTACACAGGACAATCCATGGGCTGCAATGCAGAATTGATATGTATAAATCATACAAAAACCATATCGCACATGCCTCAGAATATGAATTTTGATGACGCTGCAGTGGTTCCTTATGGTGCATTGATGGCCCTTGACATATTGCGTGGACAAAATGTGTCTAAAAATCAGAAAGTGCTGATCATCGGTGCGTCGGGCAGTATCGGTTCGGCCATGGTTCAGATTGCAAAAAATCATTATGGAGCCAGTATAACCGGAGTTTGCGGGTCAGCAGGTGCGCCTTATGCTAAAGCGCTTGGCGCCGATAAGGTAATCGACTATTCCAGGGAAAACTTCTGGCAAGGAAGTGATTCCTATGATTTCATTTTTGATATCCTGGGAAAAAGTGAATTCTCTGTGTGTAAAAAACTACTTAACCGAAACGGGCGCTACGTTCGGGTGAGTTTCAAAACCAGGCACATCTTTCAGGCACTTTCTGCCAATATTTTTAAAGATGCCGATGGCAAACGGGTTATATGTACATTAGCAACGGACAGCCAGGAGGATATTCAAACCATTAAGGAGATGATTGAATCAGGCAAGATCAAAGCCATTATCGATCGCAAATTTCCCCTTGATCAGATTGTCGCGGCACACTCATACTACGCCTCGGACAAAAAGCAGGGTAGTGTCGTAATTACCTACTAACATTAAGCTGAATACAAATTCATGTGATCTTCTACCACTAATTTCCAAGCCAATGAAAGCAATTACTTATAAAAAATATGGATCGCCCGTCGTACTTGAATTACAGGATATCGCCATTCCTGAGCCTGGAGCTAATGATGTTTTGATTAAAGTCCACGCCACCTCCGTAAATTCCTGGGATTGGGATATGCTGCGCGGTAAACCGGCCATTTACCGGTTAATCTTCGGATTGTTCAGACCAAAAATCAATATTCTCGGTTGTGACATTGCCGGGATTGTGGACAAGGTTGGTGAAAATATTTCGCATTTCAAATCGGGAGACAAGGTATTTGGCGATGTTTCTGCAGACTATTGGGGAGGTTTTGCAGAATATGCAAAAGCAAAAGAAAAATCGCTTTCGAACATACCTGAAGGATTGACCTTTAACGAGGCTGCAGCCATACCACAGGCCGGGTTGCTCGCACTCCAGGGACTGAAACCACTTGCAAATATGCAATCAGGCGCAAAAGTTCTGATCAATGGAGCGGGAGGCGGTGTCGGTTCATATGCAATACAAATTGCAAAAAACGCAGGTCATACTGTTACAGGGGTTGATAGAAAAGACAAACTCGCTTTCATGCAAACTTTGGGGGCAAACCATGTGATTGACTACGAAAAGGAGGACTTTACCATGACCGGAATTAAATATGATTTAATTTTAGATGTTACTTCCACCCGTACTATAAGTGCGTACAAGCGCGCATTAAACAAAGGCGGCTCATGCGTGATTGTCGGCGGTAAGGTGTCTTCAATAATACAGGCTGCTTTTCTTGGCCCACTGCTCGCGCCTATTTGGCAAAAAAACATCTCCATACTTGCCCATAAGGCAAATGAGCGCATGGATCAATTGCTAAATCTGATCGATTCAGGAAAAGTGAAAGTGGTCATTGATAAGGTTTTTACTTTGGAAGAAACACCGATTGCAATTCAATATTTAGGTGATGGCAAACCACAGGGGAAGGTGATCATTTCAATGGAATGATTGTCACCCTCACCTGTGATCTAAACAATAGTTCAAAAGTGTTTTCTCCGGGTCAGCCGCTTGTTTGCCTTGCGCACACAAAATAAATCCGTAGCTTTGATCCCTATTTCAGGCCTATGGAGATTGATTTTGTAATTACGTGGGTGGATATGAACGACCCGGCATGGCAGAAAGATTTTTCGAAGTATTCCGGTAAAATTGATAACAGTAAAAATGAAGTTTCAATTGCCCGGTTCAGGGACTATGGTCTGCTGAAATACTGGTTTAGAGGAGTGGAAAAGTTCGCTCCCTGGGTCCGGAAAATCCATTTTGTAACTTGCGGTCAGCAGCCGGAGTGGTTGAATGCAGATCATCCGAAATTACATCTCGTCAGTCATTCAGACTATATCCCAAATGAGTTTTTGCCCTGTTTCAATTCAAATCTGATTGAAATATACATGCATCGGATAGCAGGTTTGGCTGAGCATTTCGTTTACTTCAATGATGATTTTTTTATTATCAATCACACTAACCGAGACCGGTTTTTTACCGATGGGGTTCCTAATGATATTGCCGCATTTCGGATAAATTTAGGGACGTCGCTGTGGAGTAAATGCTTAAAGAATAATATCCGGATAATAAACAGGCGCTTCAACAAAAAACAAATCATGATTCGCGACCACGATAAATGGTTTACCGAAGAATATGGAAAAAAGGCCAGACTTACCCGACTCCTCTCGTTCTATGATGAATTTGTTACCCTCAGAACTCCTCACAATGCCCAACCCTATACCAGGACCACATTTGAAGAGGTGTGGGATTATGCCGGTAAAGAACTAACTGAAATGTCATACAACAGGTTTCGCAGCCCTTTGGATTATACGCTCGAACTTTTCAAAACCTGGCAAATCTGCAGGTCGAATTTTGTGCCTTACAATACCTACAAGGACACAAAAATGTTTCCGCTTGTATTCAAATCCGGGAAAGCCATCAAGGCCATCAAAGAACAGTCCTACTCTCTCGTTTGCATTAACGACAGCGAGTACATCATGAATTTTGAAAAAACAATGCAGGGATTGCATGCCTCATTTGAAGATATCTTACCTCAGAAATCGGGTTTTGAATTGTAAATCTTAATTTTTCATGGTGATTTATATTTGCCTCCGCTTATAATGAAATTTCTTCTGAACTAAAACAGTAAAACAGCAATCACTTTGTGTTTCAATCAAAATCAATAAAAAGCTACAAATCAATGTCTATCCAATGTTTGTATGGATTTTGATCGTTTCTAAAAAAGGTGCGGAGGCCAATTACTTTTCAAATGCGGACTTCATGGGGAAAAGGGAATTTAGAAAGGGGATAATCTTTTCTCTGTGGTGATCTTTTACTCTTTGAGAATCATTCAGACAAAATAAGCTCGGTTTGTATTTCTGCATGTACTTTTCAAAATCATGCCTATGGGGAAGTAACCGGCTCGATTCATTTCTTCCAACATATTTCAAATGCGCATGGTCAATGGCCAGCGCATAATAAGCAAAAGCATATCGATACATATCGCCAATTGTCCTTATGCGATGAGTTTGGGATATCTTTATTTGATCTGCAAACGCATTCTCCACTGCCCTTTGATAATCTGATTTTCGATACGCATCTATGTTATGGTGGGGTACACCAGGATAGTATTTACCCCACTTCCTTTTTACCAGAAGCGCCCCCTCATACACCATGCTAGCGTACTGACCTGGTTTCTTTCCTATCAATGGTTTCAGACGATGAATCCATTTTCCAAGAGGCCTTCTTTTTAAGCGTACTATCGGAAATCCGTCTTTTTCAAAAAAGAAATCAGGCAAAAGATCTGCATTGAAAAACATATCATCATTTGCTAACAAGAAATACTCCGATAGACCTGGTATCCGGTATAAAAAATATTCGATGACAACTGAATTAAAACAGGGCAGAATTTCAGGTGGCATGATCTCTTTATGATCAATAACCTGAATTTTGGGATGCGCTGTATTCAGCCAGTCTGGCTTTTGGTCATCTGTAATAATAAAAATCTTACGCACCCAGGGCACATGCTTTTCTGCAGACCGCAATGAATACTTTAGCTCGTCATTATTTACATAACGTCCAATATTATTAGTTTCTGTGTTATCACTTATTTTGCCGGTAAAAAGGTTTTTCTTTTCCCTCCACTTCGGATCAGAGCCGTCCACCCACATGTAAACGAGGTCTATACTTAATGACTCCATGGTTTAATCTTTCATTACATATAATCTATCAACGAGTGAATCAAAATTAATCAGATTAATTAGAATAATCCCGGATTATTCATCACAAAAAGACATCGTTTTGTAGTTTAAAAACCTCCAAGGTTTTGGAATTTGCAAGTCCATTCAGCATTTGAACAGCAAAACCTTAGAGGTCCGCATGGAAAATGTGGTCACCCAATCTTGAGGAATACCACAACTTATTCAATGATCAACAACGATCTCGAACCGGTCGCCTTGCCCATTTTTCGTGCATCGGCCCAAAGGGGGTGAAATTCAGGTGAATTTTGCGGATTACCATGAAATTTGTCGTGAATGCATATGTGGACAGTCACATTCAACAACATCAAACTTCAGCAAAATCTTCCACTCAGCTGCACAATTCAGCAAATCTCAAAAATGGCTGATGTAACCAACAACCCTGGCCACAAATGAGCCCATGTTTTCAAGTTTTTTGATCATTCCTAAATCAGATGCAGAAGCCAATTACTTTTCAAATGCGGACTTCCGGGGAAAAAGAACATTTAAAAAGGGGATAATCTTTTCTCTGTGATGAACTTTTACTCTTTGAGAATCATTCAGACAAAACAAGCTCGGTTTGTATTTCTGCATATACTTTTCAAAATCATGCCTATGGGGAAGTAACCGGCTCGATTCATTTCTTCCAACATATTTCAAATGCGCATGGTCAATGGCCAGCGCATAATAAGCAAAAGCATATCGATACATATCGCCAATTGTCCTTATGCGATGAGTTTGGGATATCTTTATTTGATCTGCAAACGCATTCTCCACTGCCCTTTGATAATCTGATTTTCGATACGCATCTATGTTATGGTGGGGTACACCAGGATAGTATTTACCCCACTTCCTTTTTACCAGAAGCGCCCCCTCATACACCATGCTAGCGTACTGACCTGGTTTCTTTCCTATCAATGGTTTCAGACGATGAATCCATTTTCCAAGAGGCCTTC
>CAYZWN010000098.1:0-15444 GCA_964482185.1 uncultured Roseivirgaceae bacterium | reverse complement strand
GTATTCTCAGTGCCGCTGATGCTGCCATAAATAATATTTCGACCTCTTCGGTGCAATACTCCATGGACAAGCAGGTAAAAGATGCCTGGAATTTTATTGTGGGTTCACAATACCAACTCAACAAGCACCTGATGTTTCGGATGGAAGTCGGCTTCCTCGGTTCCCGAAACCAGATTATGGGAGGTGTACAATACAGATTCGGACTTTAAGCTGAGGCGCTCACCGACGGGAGCCTGAGCAACTACAATATGTCACAATTTAAACTTCCTCCAATTTCTCCTTTAATAGGGGCAAAAATATCCGTGTTTTTCAAAGTATGCAGGGGGAGGAAGATTGACAAAAAAAATTACCTGAAAATATCGTTGACCTTGGTGGTGCTGATGATAGCAACGATATTTCACTGGATCGACAAGCTGTACTTTAAATTCAGGCTGTCAGGTTTCAGATTCGTCAAACCACCATTATTTATCCTTGGCCACTGGCGAAGCGGCACAACCCTGCTGCACAACCTGCTCGCCCATGACCCGGATTCAGGGTATGTGACGACCTATCAGGCTGTTTTTCCGAACAACCTCAGGAGCCATTGGCTTTTTGGCACATTTATGAAAATTTTCATGCCTGCCGAACGGCCAGGTGACCAACTCAAACTGGACACGAATTTTCCTCAGGAAGATGAATACGCACTGAGTAACATGACCCATATGTCGTATTACCATTCATTCTATTTTCCCAGGCATTATCTGAGCTACTACAACGACTATGTCCGGTTCAGAAATATTCCGGAAAAGCAGCTGATCCAATGGAAATATTTGTACAGGCGCATGGTTTCCATTGCGATGTTGAATACAAAAGGACAACGCGCCATTTTAAAAAATCCGGCCAATACCGGCAGAATCGACAAATTGCTGGAAATATGGCCGGATGCCCAATTTGTGTTTATAATCAGGAATCCGATTATCGTATATCTTTCATCAAAAAAGTTTTTTTCGCAGCTCTACCCTACCCTGGAGCTGGAGCATATTACTAAAAGCGAAATTAAGCATATGGTTCTGGATATTTACACAGAATTGATGACGGATTATCTCGAGCTGAAAAAACGTATTCCGCAGGAAAATTTGTTGGAAATCCGCTACGAAGATCTGAAAAAGAGTCCCTTGCAAGTTCTTGAACTGATACACAAAAAATTTGGATTTGAAGATTTTAACACGGTAAGTCCTGCTTATGAAGGCTACCTGAATTCACAGAAAAAACATAAAATGCATAGATACAAAATCGAAAAAAACGAGTTGGAGCAGGTAGCCTTGAGGCTCGGTTTTGCCATGAAATATTGGGGTTATTCCATACCTGATTCTCTGGATGTTTATGATAAAACAGCGTTCACTAAGGATTCTAAAATGAAGAATTATACAAAATGATCATGTAAATTGCATGTCTATTAATTTCGGGCTTAATCTTTCCCATGGGAAGGAAAATTGTTGCCCGGAAAATTTGAAATAATAAACAGATCACTTTAAAACTTTTTAGTCACAAAAACATGACAACAAAACACACACTTACTTTATTTCTTTCGCTGATCGCAGTGCAGTTTGCAACTGCACAATCAGATAAGTTTTACTCCACATCCATGATGGAATTTCCGCTCACATGGGCAAATGTAACAGACAATGGCACAGACCTGGATGGAGCTGTTCGCTTTGCGCCATTCTTCAATCTAACCAACAACATTCATTACGATTTCTCCGAAAAATTCGGACTCTTCTCCGGCTTGTCCATCCGCAACCTGGGTTTTATTTATGATGTGGATGATAACGTGAGAAAGAAGGTCAGGTCTTATAACCTCGGCATCCCGGTCGGCATCAAGGTGGGTAATATGAAAAAGGGCTTCGTTTATGGCGGTTATGAGATAGAATTTCCTTTTGCCTTCAAAGAAAAAACATTTGTGAATGAAGAGAAAAGTAAATATACCAAATGGTTTTCAGACCAAACTCAAATTCAGCAATCCTGGATGGTCGGCGTTCAGATGCCCTATGGGTCAAACCTTAAATTCAAATACTACTTTACCAACTTTTTCAACCAGGGATATTCCGAGACGGATGGCATGGGTGGAACGGTAAAACCTTATGAAAACATGGTAGCAAACGTTTATTATATTTCTTTGAATTTCTACCTGCTCAGGAATACAGATTTGTATTACACTTCATGGTAAATTATATGAAATAGCCATGAAAACCAGGTCTGATATACAACGCACTTTCCCCGCTTCACAGGAGAAGTTAAACTGGCCTGGATTATTATTTGCCGGCTCTGCCCTACTTGCATTTTTATTGTTCATCGCCACGCCTGCACTCACGCAAAATAAAAAGCATGAAAAGGATTCAAAAAATGTATCAATAGATCTTGACAAAGGGCTGTTTAACCCACTGATATTTCCCGGTTACACGCCTGAGATGGGCTTCAATGTTGGTGGCGGTGCGCTCTGGTGATTCAAAACCAAAAAAGGCGATACAACCCTGATGCGCTCTTCTGTACCTTTTGGCATCACTTATGGCTTTAAAGGCGCTATATCTCTCAAGGCAAACTGGACAACTTTTTGGTTGAAAAACAAACTGCGTATCTATTCAGACTGGGGCTGGCGCGACATGAATGATCAATATTTTGGGGTAGGTTATGATAATGGCAGAAATACCGAGCAAAGTGACTCGACAACCGCCTACCACAAAAGCTGGTTTCAGTTTGATACACGCGCAGTATATGAGATCGAGGATAATATTTTTGTGGGTATCCGCTTTGACCTCAACCAAACCATCGCAACGGACCCAAATCTAAAAATGGAGCAGGATCCAAACTACAACGTCTTTGGGCCAATTAATTACAACTCAGGAATTGGCTTCGTAATCCAGCATGACTCCAGGGATTTTCCGCAAAATGCTTTTTCAGGTATATTTCTTTCCATAACCGGAACCGCCTATACAGGCATTTTCGGTGGGCAAAACGAATATGCCATCATGGATGTTGAGGTGAGAAAATACCTTTCATTGAATGAAGAAAAGCAACGCACATTAGCGCTTTGGTTAAGAAGCAAAATATCCGGCGGGCAAGTGCCGTACAACGAACTGCCTCAGTATGGGCCTTACGATCTGCGCGGCTATTTCTGGGGGCAATTCCGCGATAAAACAATGGGATATCTGCTTGCAGAATACCGTCGAAAATTTTACAAACGAAACGGTGAACCGAGTAAATTGGGTGGTGTCGCCTGGGTGGGTGGCGGAAGCCTGAACAAGTTTTTTGGAAGCGTAAACTTCAAAAATGTCCTTCCCAACGGAGGCATTGGACTGAGATACGAGCTTCAACCACGGCTAAACGTCCGGTTTGACTATGGAATGGGTTTAGAAGGAAACCTTATCTATTTTGGATTTGCAGAACATTTTTAATGATATTTATCTGTAAACGCACTCTTCAGATCGATAATTAAAATTAGTGCTGTAGAAAAAATATTTTCTCTTCTAAACAACATCCCAAATCTCATGATTCAGTGATTTCGTGATACCAAGAAAAAACTTGTTACTGATATAAAATGGACAAAAACATAATTCCGAAATTTAGAATGTAAAGAACTGATAATTAAAACCATTAGACTCTTTTTACTTTATCAAAATATGTTAAATCCCATTGGTGCAGCCTGGAAAGAATATTACCTGCTAAACTATTCCGGTCGGCGGATATTATTTATGAATCGAGTTAAACATTCTTTTGAATTATTTCACTTAATTTAAATGCTTAAATAGTTTATCTCATGAAAAAATTACTGAATTTTTTGCTTTTGATCGCGTTGAGTTCCACTGCCTGGTCGCAGAGTTTGCTCAGCTTTAGTGGAGGCTACTCTTTTGCCAACATTGAGAATGCCGATGGCCAGGCTACCGGTTGGAGGGTAAACGGACTGTATGAATACAATCCCAATGAGGGAAAATTCGCCCATGGTTTTGCAGTGGGTTATGTCAGTATTCAGGCTACGGATGATAATGTTACCAACACGGTTTCTTCATTGCCAATATATTATGTTCCGAAATTTTTTATTGGAGACGGAAATCTCAAAGGGATGGTAAAGGGGGCGCTGGGTATGCAGTTTGCAAGATTAAAAAGGGAAGGCTTGTTCGAATTGACTGCCAATGATGCGGGTTTTTATGGGGGTGGTGGTGCCGGATTGATGCTAAACCTCGGAACATCATTGTTCCTCAGCGCAGAATACGAAATTGCCTGGGTTAGCAATTCATACTACCGGGACGGGTGGCTGAATTCTGTCATGGCCGGTATTGGGTTTAAGTTCTAAAATCATTGTCAGGACTAATGATCGTTCATAAATAAATTGAAATATGAAAAATCCATTGGAGTCAAATAACTCAGTCTATGATGTAACCATCAGGCTGTTAATTCTTTTGTTGGTCGTAGCATGGTGTTTGCTGATCATGTACCCGTTTCTGAGTATCATTCTCTGGAGTTTGATTCTAACCATTGCTATTTTTCCACTACACAAGAGTCTAACCAAAAATTTAAAAGGTAGCCCTAAACTCGCCTCGACTATCATCATTTTATCTCTGCTCATAATTATTATTATTCCAACAGGACTCCTAATTAGTTCACTCTTCGATGAAGCAAAAGAATTGAAAGCCAGCTACGAGTAAGGATCGCTTGTCATCCCGGAACCTCCGGCCAAAGTGAAAGACTGGCCGGTTATTGGAGAGCAGGTTTTTACGACCTGGCATGCTGCCTATACCAACCTTGAGCAGGTATTGGTGAAATATAGCGACGAACTCCTTGTTGTTGGGAGAAAGGTGATAGCCGGAGCAGCAAGCGCTGCAAGCGGGGTTGTGCAAATTGTTGCAGCATTGATTATTGCCGGTATTTTGCTTGTAGTCGGAGATGGCGGCGCGATTCGAAGGTTTTTCAGGAAAATCGCCGGAGAAAAAGGAGACGAATTTGCAGATGTAACCCTTAAAACGGTCGGGAACGTTGTGAAGGGAATAATGGGTGTTGCACTGATTCTGGCTATTATGCACGGGGTGGTCTTTATGATCATAGGCATTCCCTTAGCAGGAATCTGGACACTCTTTATTTTTGTTCTGGCCTTACTGCAGATCCCGGTCATCTTTGTCACTTTGCCTATCATCATATTCATGCTGAGTACCATGGATCTGGGCACAACAATAATATGGACAGTCGTATTATTTCTTATTGGTTTGTCAGACAATGTCTTGAAGCCCTTGTTGTTGGGTAAAGACGCCCCTGTGCCCATGCTGGTGATTTTTATTGGCGTAATTGGAGGTTTTATTTTCTCCGGGTTCATAGGCCTGTTTACCGGGGCGATCGTGCTGTCGATAGGCTATAAGCTGCTTATGGGCTGGATCAATACGGCCGATCCGGTAAAACCTGTGGAATAGAGTTGATAAGTGATGATTGCTAAATAAGCTCTAAAACGTATGCCATGTGGCTTTAAAACTTATCTGACTTATACAATTTTTTTAGATTGAAACCGGAAGTTTTGACTTTATTTTTCATGGCTAATTCCCGAATTGTATTCTTTTTTTTGGTTTGGCGTTTTATTGATCCTTTTAGCTCCCTACAACGCATTTTCCCTCAACAGCGCATCTGATTTCGAGCGTGTTCTTATCAGAAATGTAAAGGTGATTGACCGTGAGGGCATCCAGGAAGATGCCATAGTAAGCATACTCATTGTAAATAAAAAACTCAGTTTAGTTACAAGAGACGAGGTCCCGCGTGAAGAGGTGGATATTGCATTCGATGCAAAGCAAGGCATTGTCATGGGTAATCTGAAATTAGGCACACCTGCCAGCTTTATGATCCTGAACCAGGATCCCAGGGAAAACCTTGAAATCTTACTTGACACGAAAGCATATACTGTTTTTGCCATGATCAACGGCGAAATTGAATTGAATTTATTGACAAGACAGGATGACGATCGTGATGAAATACGAATGAAAAATCGCGGCTGGCTGGCCTATGCGCCACCGCCAATCGCCTTGCCCATTTCATATCAGAATGCCAGGAAATGGAATTATATTCAATCAAAACCAATAAACATATTGATTACCGGAGCTATGATATTGGAAAATACGCGCTGGTTAAAACAAAATGATTCAAACTTTGCGCAGGTTGGAGATATCGATGACTTTGATGGCGGAGTAATGCGTGCATTTCGTGCCGGTGCCATCGGAACGATTAATTTTAAAAATCCCTGGACTTACATGATATATGTAGCAACTTCTGCCTTTGAGCGTGGTTTTACGGAAAGCAACAAACAGGAAATTAGACTTTATGACTTCAAGGTGGATATCCCGATTGGAAATATAACTATGAGTTTGGGAAAACAAAAGGAAACCATATCCATAGACAGGCTGCTGCCCCTCATGTATATTACCGGCCAGCAGGAACGTGCCTCTGTACTGGATGGAATTTTGCCGGCACGGAATTTCGGCGTTGTATTTAATGGAAATATGGCAGGCAATAAAATGAGCTGGGCTGGTGGTGTCTTCAACTCATGGCTTGATGACAGGCAGGCTTTCAATGAGTCTTCGACAGTTTTAACAGGTCGCCTTACAGGGATTCCTTACCTTTCGGAGAATGAAAGCAGCCTGATCCATCTGGCGATTGCAGGGAGGTATTCAAATGCGCGAGGGGGTATCAGGCATGAAACAACCACTGAAATATTTAACGGCCCATCTTCGGTAGATACAGACTTATTTGAAGCAGATGGCGCTTTTACCCTCGATCTGGAAGTGGCCCTCCAAAGAGGCCCGCTCCAAATTGCCGGCGAAATTATCACAAGCAATATCAATTCGGCAGTACGGGAAGATCCTTCCTACAGCAGATATTATGTGACCGCCTCATACATTCTGACCGGAGAAATGCGCAAATACAACAAACGCAATGGTACATTCGGCAGGATTCCTGTTGCAAAACCTGTAAGCTCCGGTGGATGGGGAAGTTGGGATGTTTTTACGCGTTGGTCTGAAATTGATCTGACAGATCAGATTCATGATGGTGGCAAAATGGGCACCTTCTCCACCGGCATCAACTGGTGGCCACTCAATAATATCTTTGCCAATGTGAATTACAGGTATTCGGTACTGGACCGGTTTGATGCAAAAGGTAACAATCATGGCCTGGTTGTACGACTTGGGCTTTTACTGGATTAATGACAAAAACCCATATCAATGACGTATTTTGTGGGTGAAGCAAAAATAATGACCGTCTGGCCTGTGGATTCAAAATGACGTTATAAATCCAGCAATAAACAGATGGAACTTGAAAAACAAATCGATAGGAATCTGTTACAAATTTAACTTAAAAAGATATGATCAATGCATTTCTTTGGGGATTGCTGGCAACTTCCTCACTAATTCTGGGCGGTTTTATCGCCGGCAGGTTTGCCTTGTCCAAACGCGCCATCGGCGTCATTTTGGGTTTTGGAGCCGGAACGCTGATATCAGCCGTGTCATATGAATTAGTCCTATGAGGCAGTTCATCTTGGGCAACAAACAGGATCTGCAGCTTATGGTTTTTTTACAGGGGCCCTCGTGTTTTATCTGGCAGACAGGCTTATCGAGCGTTTCGGCTGCCGGGCATCGCTTTCCGACTCTGCCGCTCATCACTCCAAACTGATTATTCCTATGGTATTAGCCATTATTTTGGACAGCGTGCCCGAGTCAATTGTTATTGGTCTGGGATTATCCTCCGAAGGAACAATCAGTCTGGCCATGCTCGTTGCCGTTTTTATATCCAACCTGCCGGAGTCCATTGCAGGTTCTACCGGAATGAAAGCTTCAGGCTGGAGTCGGAAAAAAATATTCCTGCTGTGGTTCTTCATCGCTATACTTTGCTCTTTCGCAACATTGGCAGGGTACAGTCTTTTCAGTAATGCGTCAGATCAGTGGTTATCATTTATCCAGGCATTTGCCGGAGGTGCCATCCTTATGATGCTGACCAATTCCATGATTCCAGAGGCTTATGAGCACGGAGGCAAGCTCGCCGGGGTGTTTACTGTACTGGGTTTTTTTGTTTCGGTATGTATGATCATAGTGGAAAAACTGTAGTATTACAGTTATTGATCATTGCCTTTTAAAAAAAAATAAATAAAATTGGTTTAATATTGTTTAGGATCTATATTTCGGTGTATGGCCTTTTGATAAATAATATTTGGTCGGTTAGAAACTTCGACAATGAGATCAATGCTATGACATTTCAGTATTTTATCAACTATAACCTGTCAAAGGGCTGGCACATTATTACATCCCCCATCATAACCGCCAATTGGCATGCTGAAGAGGGAAATCAATGGACAGTCCCATTTGATGCCGGAGGCGGAAAGATTGTAAAGCTTGGGGGAATCTTCAGGCACAAGCTTTTTACAATGCGTCCGGGCCTGATGGTGCAGATGCCTTGAGTGTGCGAGCCCTTGCCGTAATTCTATTGCCGACAAGCGTTTTGCAGAAGAAATAAATTCTAACTTTATCTATTATAATCACTATTGATATGAAAAACACGATTAACATTCTTGCGCTTTTAGTTTTGCTTGCTGCCTTGAGTAGTTGCATACCCGAACAAGAAAAGCAAAGGGTTATTGCTCCCGGCGAAATTGACAGAACCGTACTTCCTGTCAAAGCACCGCCTCGTCCAACTTCCAAAGAGCTTGACATTCGTAATGCTACCCTTCCGGAACGCTTTGAGGTGAAAGCTCCCGAAGGAGCGCCCAACGTCATTCTCGTTTTGCTTGATGACCTTGGCTTTGCAGGCACCAGCGCCTTTGGCGGACCGGTAAGCACTCCTTCATTTGACAGGCTGGCCAGCGAAGGTGTCTATTACAATAACTTTCACACAACTGCGGTGTGCTCACCTACCCGTGCTGCCATCAAAAGCGGCCGCAACCACCATGTGAACAATATGGCCTTTATTACCGAAATGGCTACGGGCATGCCGGGCGCCACAGGAGAAATTCCCAATGAAGTGGCGCCCATTGCAGAAATACTGAGACATAACGGCTACAATACAGGAGCCTTTGGCAAGTGGCACGAAACAGCTGTTTGGGAGACCAGTGTATCCGGTCCGTTCGATCGTTGGCCTACCCGTCAGGGTTTTGAAAAGTTCTATGGATTCTTAGGTGGCGAAACCAATCAGTGGGCACCGTTTATTTATGACGGAGTACATCCGGTAGAATTGCCGGAAGATCCCAATTACCATTTCATGAACGATATGACCAATCAGGCCGTGGCGTGGATGAAGTTCCAAAAGGCCATGACTCCTGATAAGCCCTTCTTCATGTATTTCGCTCCGGGTGCTGTTCACGCACCTCACCATGTACCCCAGAGTTATATAGAGAAGTGGAAAGGGAAGTTTGATGGCGGTTGGGATGTAATGCGTGAGCAAATTTTGGCACGCCAGGTAGAAATGGGTATCGTTCCGGAAGGAACCAAACTAGCCCCAAAGCCAGAAGCTATTCAGGAATGGGAAAACCTTACGGCTGATCAGAAAAAACTGTTTATCCGCCAGGCTGAAGTGTTTGCAGGTTTTCTGGATATGACCGACTATGAAACTGGACGCTTATTAGATGCAATAAATGAAACCGGACAGGCCGACAATACCCTCATTATTTTTGTTTATGGAGATAATGGGACGAGTTCAGAAGGTGGCATGAATGGTATGTTCAGTGAGATGACCTACTTCAATGGGGTGCAGGAAACGGTAGAAGATATGCTCAAGAAAATTGACAAGTGGGGTGGCCCCGAAACCTACCCACACATGGCGGCCGGCTGGGCAGTGATGTTTGATGCGCCTTATCAGTGGACCAAGCAAGTAGCCTCTGACCATGGCGGAACCAAAGTAGGCATGGCCATCCGCTGGCCCAAAGGCATCAAAGCCAACGGAGGGTTACGTCCACAGTTTAGCCATGTAATCGATATTGCACCTACGATACTTGAAGCTGCAGGCTTGCCTGAACCAAAAATGGTAAACGGTGTTGCCCAACGTCCTATGGATGGAAAAAGTCTGGTATATTCATTTAATGATGCCGGTGCCAAAGAAACACACACCACCCAATATTTTGAAATGGCCGGTAACCGCGCCATGTATCATGAAGGCTGGTTTGCCCGCACCATTCACCGTGCCCCTTGGGAACAACAAGTAAGAAGACCTTTGGCTGAGGACATCTGGGAACTGTATTACGTACCTGAAGATTTTAGTTTGATCAATGATTTATCTACTCAGAATCCTGAAAAACTGAAAGAATTGCAGGATCTATTCATGAAAGAAGCTGAAAAGAATTTTGCTCTACCCATTGACGACCGCTTATTTGAACGTCTTAATGCTGCTGCTGTGGGACGTCCTACCCTTTTAGGTGATCGCACATCACTCACCCTTGCAGAAGGCATGGTGGGGATTCCTGAAAATTCCTTCTTAAACGTTAAAAACAGATCAAAAACCATTACGGCTGAGATTGAAATACCGGCCGGTAAAACCGCCAACGGTATCCTCATCGCACAAGCCGGACGATTTGGCGGTTGGGCTT
Source organism: uncultured Roseivirgaceae bacterium (assembly GCA_964482185.1). Lineage (GTDB taxonomy): Bacteria > Bacteroidota > Bacteroidia > Cytophagales > Cyclobacteriaceae > JAAUQL01. The sequence continues at coordinate 4,868 of CAYZWN010000098.1, read as the reverse complement.
TGTATGTTTATAACGGAACCTTGGCTTATGATTATAACTTCTTGGGAATTTCCCGCAACACAGTAGAAGCTGGTCAAAAACTGACGCCTGGCAAACATACCGTGAAATTTGATTTTGCTTACGAGGGTGGAGGTCCTGGCAAAGGTGGTGTAGGCACGTTATACATTGATGGTAAAAAAGTTGGCGAAGGAAAAATTGACCGCACACAGCCCGGTATTTTCTCTGCAGATGAAACAGCCGATGTAGGTATTGATTTAGCCACCCCTGTAGTCGAAAGAATTGGAGCAGAAAAGAAATCTGCTTTTAATGGAAGAATTCCAAAACTTGTTGTGGAAGTAAAATAGGATTAGTCCCTGAGCTTTAGATTAAAATAAACCAACATTTGCAAAACCAAAGTCGGCGAGCCAGCAACCGGCTTTGGTTTTTTTTCAATGTGTTCTGAAAAAACAACCGAGAGCCTTTGTGAATCAAGGATTCAGGCCCCAAATCAGATTGTTGCAATTTTTTTTCATGATCTGAAGAGTTTCTTTTATGACGATATTTCGTGATTTGACGAAAAGCAGGTTAATGCCGGTTAAAGCGCTTCAATTTCGAAGAATACAATAAGAATTGTAAATGACTGATTTTTAAATCTTTATTTAATTTATTTAACAAGTTAAAAAGCTGGCATAAGATTGGACTTAGGAATGATGACATCTTAAATAAAACTTAACACTATTGACGAAGTTGAAATTAGTTTGATAAGCGCTTCCAAAGCACCAGAATTAATCTTTAAATAAATGAAATACATTACGGTTGCTTCCGGCAAAGTACGCGTTACCAAACTCAGGGAATTTGAGCAGACCATTCAATTAATTTTTGATCATCTACCCCCAGGGTACGTGAGTAACAACCTGACAATTGATGTGTATACTCAGGACTTGTATCATGTGTTCATTGTCTGGGATTCTGAATCTTCACTTGAAAGATTCAAGTCGGGCAAGGAGTATCAATTATTGATTGGGGCATTTGCCATGATGGATTCCCCGGGCAAAATGTATGATGCTAAATGGATGAATATACAGTTACTGGAAACGAATAATAATTAAATAGTTACTTGCATAACATAATTTTTATCAATTGACCGTTATCACAATAGTTCAAAACATTATAGTTCTATTAATTGTATTGCCAAGGAAAATGTGGGACGTGTCCCAAATACTTAACATTTGTATATTTCGCTTTAAAAATATTTAAGTAATCCTAACTTAAATTAACTGAATAAAGTATTGACCTTTCGAAAAACAAATTAATTTTGCGGCTCGAAATAAAAAGAAGGATAAACCATTATTATCAAAATTAAATTTTTATCAAGATGAAAAAGATGATTGTATTTTCGCTCGGCGTTATTTTACTGCTCAGCGGATGTTACCCGGATGGTCCGGACGATTTTGAAGAGCTCGATCTCGTATATTCCAATTACGATGCCTCATTCGATTTTACAAGCCAAAAAACCTATGCCATGCCAGACAAGATTGTCAGAATTACCGGAGAGGTGGCCCAGGGTGGAGAACCGGAATTTATAAAAGAGCCGGCGGCTTCACAGATTCTGCAAACGATCGCAAGCAACATGAGCGCATTAGGCTGGACAAGGGTTCCTCAGGGCCAGGAAGACGATGCCGATATGGTTTTATTTCCCGCTTCATGGACCAATACTTATGTTTATTACTGGTATGACTACTGGTGCTGGTGGTATTATTATTATTGCGGCTGGGGAGGCTGGTACGGAGGCGGCAATGTTTCCTCTTATTCCACAGGCACACTGGTTATGACATTGGTGCCAAATGACACAAGCATTCCTGAGCCTGCCAAGGTATGGGGAGGAGCAATCAATGGTCTTCTGGCTTATTCATATGACCAAAATCGGGTCAATAAAGCCATAAAGCAGGCATTTGATCAATCGCCCTACCTTAATGTAAAATAACCTTTCCTTATCTAAAAGAAGAATAAACGATGAAAAAAATAATCGCAATTGCAGTTTTTGGTCTAATGGTATTTAGCCAAAATGCATACAGCCAGCAACCGGGTTACATTTCTTTCCAGTATGCGATAAGTGTGGGCACCGGTGATTTAGGAGATTTTATACCTGCGACAAGTTTTCGGGGTGCCGTTTTTGAATACAGGGGTGCTGTTACAGACAGAATCCTTTTAGGTGTTGATTTTGCATGGAATACTTTTTACGAACGACAAGATTCGGATTCATATACAAGAGGAACGCAAACTGTTACAGGAACCCAGTACAGGTATCAGAATGAGTTGCCCATACTGGTTAGTGCAGACTACTTTTTTAATGTGGAGAATGCATTCCGGCCTTATGCAGGTCTTGGGATCGGAACCATGTACACGGAGAGAGCAACTGATATGGGAATATGGAGGCTATTGCAAAATCCATGGCATTTTGCCTTAAAACCTGAGGTTGGTTTTTTATATGAATTGTCATACAGCACTTCCGTAAAGGTTGCAGCAAAGTATTATTGGGGAACGAAGTCGGGCGAACTGGATGCGGCTCAAAGTTTTATTTCGCTGAGTGCAGGACTGGCTTTCAATCTCAATTAGTGCGCCATTAATATTCAAGAAAAATTAATGTCTAAATAAATTAATTTAAAATGTATAAAATGAAAACGAAAACCATGCTTTTTACAGCCGGCCTGATCCTGATGATCAGCCCGGTATTTGCCCAGACAATTGATGATTACCTTGAAGTGGTGCGGGAGGTGATGAAAACAGAGAAGAAAGCCATAGTTGCCGAAACAATGCAACTGAGTGATAGTGAAAGCGGCGTTTTCTGGGAGCTGTACAATGAATACAATGCAGAACTGTACAAGGTTCATACCGAGCGCGTAAATATCATCAAAGATTTTGCCGCAAACTATGAAAACCTTACTGATGAAAAGGCAGACGCCCTTTGGAACAGCACCATGTCTTACCAGTCCAAATTGCTCAAACTGAATAAGTCCTATTACAAAAAATTCAAGAAGATTTTACCGGCTGGTAAAGCAGCACTGTACTTTCAGGTCGAGAATAAAATAGGCGCGCTGATCAATGCCAGGCTTGCCGAAGAAATACCATTGATAGAAACGCTCTAACAGCAACAATGATGAAAAAAACAAGAATATTCATTTTTGTACTCCTGCTAAGCGCAGCTTGTACCGGTGTTAAAGTTACCACTGATTACGATAAAACAACTGACTTTAGTAAGTACAAAACTTTTGAATATTACGGCTGGGCTGAAGACAGCGACAAAGTACTCAACAGGTTCGACAAAGAACGTTTGGAAAAATCATTCGGTGCAGAATTCGCCAAAAGAGGGCTCCAATATGTTGAAGCAAACGGGGATCTGGTTGTATCCCTGTTTATCGTTGTCGATCAAAAAACGAGCGTGACGGCATATACAGATAACTACGGCGCTGGATGGGGATATGGCGCCAGATGGGGCTGGGGGTATGGAGGACCATCCACTACCAGGTATAGTGAAGAAGATTATATGGAGGGCACACTGGTAGTTGATGTTTTCGACAAAGCAGATAAAAAATTAATCTGGCAGGGAGTGGGTCAGAAAACTGTTGAAGAGAATCCGAAAAACAGAGCCCGTGCCATCGAATATGCAGCTTCATCCATCATGAAGCCATTCCCGGTTAAACCTGTCGGCAAAAAATAAATTGCCGGCATCTCACATAATTCGATGATAAGAATTTTAGCCGGAGGTTTTAAATGTAAAAAGGAGACAATCCTATTGATTTGAAGCCTCCGGCTATTATATTTAAAGTGCTTTTCATAAAATATTAAATAGAAATCCACAAATTCGATTACCATCCTTAAACCTATACGATATGAAAAAGATAATAATCATACTTTTTGTAATGATCATAGCTGCAGGATGCAGTTTGCAAAATGCGCATGATGAAAAAAACGTTGCTTTGATTGAAAAATATATTCAGGCTGTAGAGAATATGGATCATGAAGCCATGGCATCATATCTGGCCGACAATTACCTCGGGCTTGGTCCATCTTATGGTGATTCGATAGGAAAAGCCGATGCAGTTGAAAACTGGAAATTCAATGTAGAAAACCTGTATGAAAGTATTAAATACAACAGATCCAGAAATATTGCCATAAATATCAATACCGGCGATAACCAGGGTGAATGGGTTTCTAACTGGGGCGAACTCAATATACGTTATAAAGATGGGCTTGGCGAGGTAAATATTTGGGCCAACTCCATTTATCAAATCGAAAATAACAAAATTGTTAAGAGCTACACCTTCTATAATGAAGCAGACGCTTTACGACAAATGGGTTTTTTCTTCTTTAATGAAAATGACTTTTAATTCAAAAATTTGAATCCAATGAAACCAGTACTTTCGACACTCACCTTATTATTAGTTTTTAGTCTGCACACCAGTGCGCAGCAAACTACAACTCCTTCCTCCGGCACAGCGCCTTCATTATCAAGCAGCCTGGGTTTATACGTCTTTCCCGCAAAGGGGCAGGATGCCGCCACACAGTCTGCTGATGAATCCGAATGTTATAAATGGGCCATCGAACAAACCGGCGTTGATCCGCTCAATCCGCCTGATGTGCAGGCCGCAGAAGTAGATACTTCTCCAGATGGCACTGCCCTCAGGACAGCTGCCAGAGGTGCAGCAGCAGGTGCTGCCATCGGAGCAATAGCCGGTGATGCAGGAAAAGGGGCGGCAATAGGTGCAGCAGCAGGCGGCATGGGTGGCGTCAGGGGCGCAAGAATGAAAAATTCTGCGGAAGTACAGCAGGCTGAAGCAACAGCACAACAACAGGAAGCTCAAATGATGGCAAACTACAAGAAAGCCTAT
>CAYZWN010000097.1:0-15526 GCA_964482185.1 uncultured Roseivirgaceae bacterium | reverse complement strand
CTCCTCCCGCAAGTTTAGCGCAGCGTAACTTGTGGTGCTTACTGTTCAAGCCTTCAGCTTGATTCACCAATATCCGGCATTTCCTTCACGGCCTTACCTACGGAATAATCAATGACTGTCAAATACTGATAATTTCCGGGGCAGATAACAATCACTCCTCCCGCAAGTTTAGCGCAGGTAACTTGTGGTGCTTACTGTTCAAGCCTTCAGCTTGATTCACCAATATCCGGCATTTCCTTCACGGCCTTACCTACGGAATAATCAATGACTGTCAAATACTGATAATTTCCGGGGCAGATAACAATCACTACTTTAGCCGGGATATGCAAGTTGAAAACCTGCACTATTACCACTACAAGTTACGCTCAACTACTAGTGTTATGTTAACTGGAAATTGACGGATTAAATGTTTCTCGCCAAGTCGCAAAGACGCCAAGAAAATTGACTTTGCGCCTCTGCGACTTAGCGTGACACCCGAAATACCATGGTTAACTTAACACTAGTGGCCGTATCGCAAAACTTGCGGGATATCTGGGTGGAGTCGAGTTCAGAAGAATTTTATAGATAAAAATCCCTTTAAATCCAATCGGGATTGAATAGATTTGCTTTGGATGGGCAAACTTGAAAAACTAATCATCAAAATACTCCGAGGAACTTCAGATCAAAATATTGATTTTGAAAACCTTAGGAATTTATTGCTTCGCCTGGGATTCGAAGAGAGAAATAAAGGCAGCCACCACATATTGGTAAAGGAAGGGATAGAAGAAATTCTGAATATTCAACCAAAATCAGGAAAAGCGAAACCTTATCAAGTGAAACAAGTAAGAAATTTAATAGTTAAGTATCAATTAAAACTGGATGATAATGCAGGATAATCATAAATATGAGATAATAATTTATTGGAGTCGGGAAGATGAGGCATTTATTGCAGAAGTCCCGGAATTGGCAGGATGTGCTGCGGATGGCGCAACTTATCATGAAGCCTTATCAAACGTACAATTAATAATCGAGGAATGGATTGAAACCGCCAAAATAAAAGGCAGAATTATACCCATACCCAAGGGTAAGTTGAGCTATGCATGAACTTAACGCTCCTCCCGCAAGTTTAGCGCAGCGTAACTTGTGGTGCTTACTGTTCAAGCTTTCAGCTTGATTCGCCAATATCCGGCATTTTCTTCAATTTGCGTCGTAACCGGACTTTCATGGCCCGGCAGGCTCTGAATGTACCTGATATCCGTTCCATGCCCAGGCAAGTGCGTTGCAAAACTATGTCTGAGCGTATGCAGGGTTGCCGGCTTGTTGATTCCTGCTCTGAGTATAGCCTGTTTGAGCATCATTTGTGCACTCCTGGCTGAATAAGGCACCGGTTTTTCAGGATCGGATGACTGGACGTTAACCAGCCACTTTTTAGGCCGGTATTTTTCAGTCTATCCCCGCAACACTTGCAGCAGCTTCGATGAATAATACGGGTTAACTTTTATTCGGATTCAGCAACTTGCCTGCGAAGAGTATGGCATTCGAATGTCGTTCGCGGATCATAAAAACAAAAGGCTTGTTCACATCAATGATGTCAGGTCTCGTGTCCGGGCCAACCGATGTTTCCACTATTTCCACCACAGTTGCTGCAGCAGCTTCCGTACCTTCTTCATCCACCTCAATAAATGATTGATGCAGCACCCTGCTGATTGCAAGCCTCAGATCTTCTTCAAACATACCGGAAAAGTCAGCATCATCACTAAAACTCTGTGCCATGCCCATAGCAGCCAGCACATCGTTGAGGGTGATCTTGTACTCGATCTTGAATTTTGGAAGCCTTACCCGGAAAGTCCCCTCTGTGGCATTTTGCACCAATCCCTGCAATTTGTCCGAATCCAGGTCACTGATCAGAGACTCAAGCGAACCTGCTTCTGTGGGCATTAGAATAGAAAATACGTACTGGCCGTTTCCATAGGGCAACTCAGCGTATTGATAGTCCTGATGAAAGTAGGCGTTGGCCTTAACTCCTTCGCTAAACATGGTCTCCGTTTTGACAACCGATCCGTTAGTCAGGAAGAAATCCATGGGTTCCGTTTTGCTTTTAACAAACTGATATTTCCAGGTGGCTTTCAGGTAAATGGCATTGATGAGGTACATTACCGCATTAGCCGGTATCTGATCGATCATATTGGCGATTTTTCCATTGGTTTTACTTTCGATCCACCCATTGATCAAATCTTTTGTGGCAGGATTGCTGAAGTCTGCGGCCCGCACTTCGGCATCGTAATACTGGCTGAGTATGGATTTAAAGCTGTTTTTAATCTGATATTCACCGCTATACCAATTCGAGTTGGCGAGTTGCATGATCACCTTCGGGTCAAGATCCATCAGAAATTCAGCAAGGCTCTCGTATGCTTCATTTATTTCTTTGTCAGTCATGCCCTCCTGGCCAAGTGTGGTTTTGATACCGTCCTTTGTTTCACCACTTGCACCATTCGCGGTCATGGAAAGCGCTGTGCTGATGCTGAGCGGTGAGATAAACAGATTTTCTGCCTGGCTGGCGGCATTGATTCTTTGGAAAATATCAAAACTAAAATTGTTGGAAGATTGAATAACCTGCTGCTCGCTTGCACTGATAGATCTGAGTTCCGGCGGCTCGCAGTCGCAACCGGAAGTGTCAGAGCAGGAACTAACCATAAAAATCAGGCTGATAAAAAGGAATGCTTTGCAAATCGTTTTCATATTATTTTCAAATTATATTTAAAATTAAGAGGGATTGTTTTCCATTAAACTGACACCTTACTAAAGTAAAACGTTGGAAATGCCATCAACTGTTAATACTTTTCTGATCGCTTAAAAAAAACATTCTGCGAATGAAGATTCTCCAACGGGTTTATTCTGTTTACAGCCTCTCTCTGTTCGCCCTGGTTTTTTTATTGATGCTTCCCATCTTTGCCATCCTCATCCAGACAAACATAAGGCATCACCTCGTTTTTACACTGCATCGCATTTGGGCCTGGCTATTTTATACTTTATCATTCATACCCATCAGGAAGGTATATTCCGATAAGCTCGATTTTCGAAGGCAATATATTTTTTGCTCCAATCATTTTTCCTACCTCGATATTCCCGCCATCGGCATCAACCGGGTGCGGCCTGTGTTTGTCGGAAAACATTCGCTTGGCAAAATTCCATTGTTCGGATATATGTACCGAAACATCCACATTACTCTCGATCGCCAAAAAATCAAAAGTAAATACAGTGCGCTTGAAAAGTGTGCAAAAGAACTGGATGCAGGGCATAATCTGGTCATATTTCCTGAGGGCGGGATTGTCAGTAAAAATCCACCTGCCATGGCCCGGTTTAAGGAAGGCGCATTCAGGCTGGCAATTGAAAAGCAGGTGCCGATCGTACCTGTTACCATTCCTTACAACTGGATACTGCTTCCGGATGACGGAAGATTAATGCTGAGCAGATTTAAGAATATGGTGATTTTTCATGACCCGATCGAGACTTCCGGGCTTACCATGGCTGACATGCCCATGCTGAAGGAACAGGTTTACGGCATCATTGATCAGGAACTCAAAATCAGAAATCAAGGTTTTTACCATGCCGCCCAAAAAAAAGGATAATTCCGGGTTGGCTGGTAAATTAAAGGAAATTCGATGTATTTTCACCGCCGGAAGCCAAACTCCGGAACTGATGTTCAGGCATACAGCAATGAAAATCTGAATTGTTTGGCTTAACAATACATTGACCAGTAAACGGTATTTTATAAAAGTATTTTATTGATGAAATCCTATTTTTTTTGGAACCAATGGCCGACGCCATACAGGATCAGCTACAGGATATTCCTGATTTTGCTGGGCCTTTCGATACTGCTTTACACCGTGGCATACGTTGTAGGTAGTGCGTTCGTGATCGACTGGGAAGTGATAAATACCATCAAACCTGTCAGTACGCTTTTGATGACCTACGACATCGGACTATTTTCATTCCCGGTACATGTTGACAATTTTTTAATTTTTCAAAGTTTTCATGGTTCTGACTTGCGGATCGAAACCTGGCCTTCAATTATTTTGCTGATCTGGATTGGGGTATTTATAAGTTTTGCTCTTGCCACAATTACTGACCTGCCCCGGTTTTGGTTTCTGGTCGCAATAATACTCTTCACATTGCTGCTGGTCGGCCTCGGAATCGATCACATTGTATTATTCGGCAGGTACGATAAGACCGGCATTGGCATTGCCATCCTCATGTATTTTCCGGCTTTGTATTATTTTCATTTTATCAAAAAGAACGTGCCTTTTGCCAGGCGGCTGATTGCGCATGGCCTGGCAACGGCTTTGTTCGCGCTGGTGATTTATCAATACTCAGGAGTTGATTTGCCTTTTCAGCATCTGGCCACATATGGCATTTATGCGCCCCTCATCCTCACCATTCTTTTCACGTTTATGGTAGGTCACGAAATTGTAAGCGGCCTGCTACGACTCATTTCAGGCAGTACGCTGGTTGGCGAAAACAGATCCTTAATTCACTTTTTATTCATAAGCATTATTTTCCTGGCAAATGTTGCGCTCCTGCTCCTCAAAAACACCAGGACGCTGGATCTCGGCGCATATTTGATCGGTGCGTTTCTGCTTTTGACAGTCGCGGCGGTCATTGGCATTTGGGGATACAAGTCAAGAGAGGTGATTTACGGTGGCATGTATGCCTTTTTTCCACATGGGGCATTCCTTTACATTTTGCTGGCCATAACAGCGCATCTGACTGTGGCGTTTTTTTTCATTTCCGGTAATGATTTTTTTATTGAAGTAGTAGAAGACGCGGTGGTCTTCAGTCAGTTGAGTTATGGGCTTTTGTTTGTCGTTTATTTTCTGGCCAACTTTTTTGACCTGCTCAGGCAAAATATCAATATTTCTCCGGTGCTATACAAACCAGGCCGGATGCCGTATTTCATCTTCCGGTTTGCCGGGACCATAGCAATTCTGGGTTTGTTCTTCCGCTTTAGTATGACGCCCTATTACCAGGCTGTTGCCGGATTTTATTCCGGCGTTGGCGATTTATATATTCAACTGAATGATGATGCCGCGGCAAAGGAATACTACAAACTTTCAAATGTATATTCTTTCACGAGTCATCGGGCCAACTACGTGCTGGCCGGCGTTGAACGCGCTGAAGGAAACAGAGATGCGGAGATTGGCCACCTGAAACAAGCAATCGATAAAAACCCCACCGAATTTGCCTATATAAATCTCGCAGAGCGGTATAAAAATGACAACCGGCCTTTTGAAGCCCTCTTCACCTTGCAGGATGGTTTAATGCGTTTTTCTGAAAGTGGTGTGCTGATGAACAATCTCGGACTGATATACACTGATCTGGAGCAGGTTGATTCTGCCTTTTACTTTCTGAATATGGCCGGTGGTTATCGCCATTCAAAAAAGCAGGCAGAAACAAATCTTTACGCCATGCTGAGAATCAGGGACCTCTCGATCAGAAGTGATACGCTCAATCATCTTTTGACAACCACAGCCCACCTGCCGGCAATAAACAATCTGATTGTGCTCTCCAATGAAAAAGAGCAGGCAGTGACCGACCTGGGACAAATGAGATTCGGGACACTTGAAGATACCGGTATTGACCAGATCGTATATAACTACAACAAAACATTGAACAACACTGCCCTGATCGACAGCAAATATGATTGGCAAATGCGCAATTTTTATGATTCTGCAGGCACTTCATGGTTTGAAGACCGAAATAATTTGGCCCTTGCGCTGGCATGGTACAGGCAGGGAAAAATGACCAGGGCATTCAATGCGCTCAACCTGTTGGCAGCTCAGAATCCGGAAGCCGCATACTTTTCATTGCTTGGCAAATTGTCGATTGACCAGAAAGCATTTGCCCTTGGCGTGGATTACCTCAAAAAAAGTTTTCAGGCAGGCCATCCGGAAGTAGCAACAGAACTTGCTTTCGGCTACATGGAAACCGGCGAACTGGACAAAGCAGCGTTTATCTGGCGACAAATAGTACAGACAGAGGACAGTGCCTCCCAGAAAATTGGATGGCAAATGCTCAACGCTATTGAGGCAAAAAGTATGGATGAAATTCTGTACGCTGATACCGAAACACGGTATGCTTTTATCGCCTATCGCGGGAGGGAATTTGGCACAGAGCAGCTTGAGGCGCTGGTTTACAGCCTTGAAAATGATGACATTAAGGCCTTGTCGATACTCAGATTGCTGGATATTTATATGGAATTAAATCAAAAGTCCGGCGCGCTGGCTGCGCTGGAGAAAATGGGGGATTTGAACATCAGCAGTGAGCGGATACTCAAAATGGCAAACCTGTCCCAGTGCAGGTATGCCTGGCATTTCTCAGATAAAGAAGTAATGGCCTGGATCGTTGGTAATCTCAAAGAAACTGATCCGGAAATTAAAAGCTACAAGCTGGTGTTTTCTCAATTATTAAAAAACAACAACTCAGAAGGCATCGAGGCCCTGGAGATGCTGGCTTTCGACAATCCCTTTTTCGAGCCGGGTGTATTGGAGGCGGTGCATTTATTGAATGCCAAGGCAGAACAAAAAGATCGGGCCTACGATATTCTGCTCAACGCAGTGAATGTGAATCCGTTCAATGTCCGCCTGAATCAGGCCTATGCCCTGCAATGTATCCGGGCAGGTTTGAGAAGTTATGCGATGGATGCCCGGGAAGAACTGCGACAAACCCTGAATTCTGTAGCCTTCCGGACATTTGATGAGAAATTTAATGAGGTATTGACTGACTATGAAAACCAATACGAGGCTTGGTAGTTTTATCAGGAAATTTGCCCAACACCTTAATGAAAATTTATATCCTTATCCTCCTCTCCCTGTTTTTTTACTTTTCATGTAAAACAGACCTCACTGAAGCTGACATAATCGTAAACCGGTGCATCGAAGCGCATGGCGGCGAATATTATGAAAATTCCATCATCAGCTTTGACTTTCGCGACCGTCATTACAGACTGGAGCGCGATCATGGAAGATTTGCCTATCACAGAATATTTAATGACTCAACGGGACAGGTTCATGATTTACTGACAATTGATGGTTTTGTTCGCTTAGTAAATGATCGCGAAGTTGAGCTTTCTGCCGATCGGGCACGCCGTTATGGCAATTCTGTTAATTCTGTTGCCTACTTCGCTCTGTTGCCATCCGGTCTCAACGATCCGGCAGTTAACAAAAACATAATCGGGGAAGAGGAAGTTGAAGGGAACCAATATCACAAAATACAGGTTACTTTTAACGAGGATGGCGGCGGCGAGGATCATGATGATATATTTGTTTACTGGATCAATAAGGTTACTTATAGAATGGAGTACTTCGGATACAGCTATTTGACAGATGGCGGCGGCATTCGATTCAGAAAGGCTTTCAATACGCGTGAGATGGCCGGTATACTTTTGAATGATTATTTGAATTATCAAAGTCAGAATAAAGAGATCACGGTCGGTGACCTTGCCGGAGAATTCAAACAAGGCCGGCTTGAATTACTTTCTGAGATCAGGATCGAAAATCCGGATGTGAGGCGTAATTCAATAGAATAAGCTGAGTTGTAAACCACTTAAATAAGTATAATCCCACCGAACAAATCTTTCTGACTACTGTTTAATTATCTCGTTTACTGCTTTAAGTAAATGATTTACCAAACAACTTTTTTTTATGGCGATTAAATACAGCAAGTCAGGCATGATAAGATATTTTTTAATAACTCTTTTTATTCTTACCCTGTTTGGGTTTGCAGCGCAGGCTACAGAAGAGTCAAAATTTACCATCAGCGGATACATTCGGGACAAGGCATCAGGAGAAGCCCTGATCGGAAGTACAGTATATGTTCAGGAGTTAAGCTCAGGCGCACAGGCCAATGTTTATGGCTTCTATTCCCTCACTCTGACTCCAGGAAAATATACTTTAGAATACAGATATCTCGGTTACGCCACAGAGGTAATGGAGATTGATCTGATTAAAAATGAGCAGATCAATGTCGAGCTTTCTTCCGGAGATGTGCAACTGGAGGAAATTGTGATCAAAGGTTCAGCCCCGGATAAAAATGTTGCAGGCACCGAAATGAGTACTGTAGAACTCGATATAAACGCAATTCGCAAAATTCCGGCTTTTCTCGGCGAAGTGGATGTAATAAAAAGTATTCAGCTTCTACCAGGTGTGAGTACCGTAGGTGAAGGCGCTTCCGGTTTTAATGTACGGGGTGGCAATGTGGGCCAAAACCTTGTGCTGCTTGATGAAGCACCTGTTTACAATTCTTCACATCTCCTGGGATTCTTTTCGGTTTTCAATCCTGATGCCGTGAAGGACGTGAAATTATATAAAGGCGGTGTGCCTGCACGATATGGGGGCCGCATTGCATCTATTCTTGATATAAGAATGAAAGAAGGGAACAATAAAAAATTTGGTGTTGATGGTGGAATCGGAACCATTTTCAGCAGATTGGCCGTAGAAGGGCCTATTGTTAAAGACAAAGGCTCATTTATCGTAGCAGGTCGCAGATCGTATATCGATTGGCTGGCAAAGCCATTTACCGATGTGCTCGACGATGGCGCTCAACTCTACTTCTACGATCTGACCGCAAAAGCAAATTATAAGTTCAACCAGAACAATACGCTATTCCTGTCAGGATATCTGGGCAGGGATAAGTTTTTGTTCGACAGCAACCAGGGCTTTTCCTGGGGCAATAAAACGGCCACCCTGCGGTGGAATCATGTAATCAACAGCCGTTTGTTTTCCAATTTTACAGCCTTTTTAAGTGATTATGATTATTCACTTGCATTCGGCGAAAATGATCTTGATGCATTCAATTGGAAATCGAGAATCCGAACCTATAATTTTAAACCTGAACTGACCTATTTTATAAATTCACGAAATGAACTGACATTCGGCGGTGAATTCATTTATTATACATTCGATCCTGCCAATGCTTTTGGCATCAGCGCCGGTGAGCGGGTTGATATAGCCCTGGATCAAAAACAGGCCATGGAGATGGCTGCCTACATAGGCCATGATGTCGATATCAGCAAGGCGATATCGCTTCAATACGGTCTGAGATTTTCCAATTTCCAGTACGTTGGGCCGGGTGAATACTACGAATGGCAAACCATTACACCCGGAGAACGAAAGCAACTTGTTGGTGTGCAGACGGCAGATAATAATGAAACAATTGCCAGCTATAACAACCTCGAGCCGCGGGCGGCGCTAAAAATACAAACAGGTCCCAAAACATCATTTAAGGCCAGCTATAACAGGATGACACAGTACGTCCACCTGATATCTAATACGACTGCTTCTAATCCGCTGGATGTCTGGACACCCACCACGAACAACATCAAACCGCAGATCGGTGATCAGTATGCCCTTGGTGTTTTTAAGAATTTCGGCATTAATAATGACTACGAAGCCTCTGTGGAGGGTTATTACCGCGATACAAGAAACCAGATCGAGTATATAGACGGCGCAGATATACTTATCAATCAATTCCTTGAAGCTGATTTGTTGAGTGGCATCGGGAGAGCAATGGGTCTTGAGTTTTACGTGAAAAAAAATACCGGCAAGCTCAACGGATGGATCAGCTACACTTTGGGTAAGACAGAATTAAAAGTAGATGGCATCAACCAGGGTGAGTGGTACCCAACCAGATTTGATCAAAGGCATAATCTCAAAATAGTCGGCTTCTACGAATTAACGAACAGATGGACCATTTCAGCCAATTTTACCTATCTGAGCGGTACACCAACCACCTTTCCGACAGATCGGTTTACGCAGCAGGGTTATCTTATTCCGCACAACGGTTTTGAATCGCGAAACAACGTGACCATTCCCGATTTTCACAGACTGGATGTTTCAGCAACACTTTACGGAAAAAAATACAAACGCAACGGAGAGCTTAGAAAAAACCGTGACTCCTTTGTATTTGGTGTGTACAACCTGTACGCCCGCCGGAATCCTTTTTCAACTTACTTTTCACAAGGTTCTGAAAGGCCGCCTGTTGGTCAGCCGATCGATTCTTTTGCCACGCGTGTCTCGATCGTTGGTACCATTATACCTGCAATTTCCTACAATTTTAGCTTTTAATTGAAATGAAAAATATACATAAAATCACCATTCTGTTTTTCACAGTCACTGTACTTTGGTCATGTGAAGACATTATTCAGGTTGAACTGCCGCAGTCGGAACCCGTTGTGGTGATCGATGCCTGGTTAAATAATAAACCGGAACAGCAGACAATCAAAGTTATGCGCTCCATTCCTTATTTTCAGAATACACTTTTGCCGGGTTTGAATCAGGCCAGTGTGCTGGTTCAGGATCTGACTGACAATGTGGATTATGAATTTACAAAAGCAGATGAGGATGGCGCTTATGTATGGGAACCAACTGCAGAGCAGCCTGTTTTCGGAAAAATCGGCAACCAGTACCGACTTAATGTAGAGTTGGGTGGCACCATTTACGAAGCATTTGCAAGTCTGAACAGAGTTCCGGAAATAGACAGCATTGTCTTCAGGTTTGAAGAAGGTAATTCTTTTTTTCCGGACAGTTATTTCGGTTCATTCTATGCGCGGGATTTCGATGGACCTGGAGATACCTACTGGATTAAGACCTGGAAAAATGGGGTATATCTTAATAAACCTGACGAAATTTTAATATCATACGATGCGGGAGGAACTCCCGGCGCAACGGTCGACGGCATTATTTTTATACAACCTGTTCGCGATGGCATCAACCCGTTCGAACAGGATGAAGACAACAATTTTCTTTCTCCTTATGCCCCGGGTGATTCGGTCTATGTCGAGATCCATTCTATAAATTACGATTCTTATCTTTTTCTCAATGAAGTGATCATTCAAACAGACCGGCCCGGAGGATTCGCTGAACTATTTGCCCAGCCCCTTGCCAATGTGCCTACAAATGTTTCAATTTCTTCCGAAACTCCCGGTGGCACCAAAGCCATAGGATTTTTTACCGTTTCGGCGGTATCATCTCTCGGTGGATGGCTCGACCCTGAAGCGCTTCCGGTTAAAGAGTAATAGTTTGGATGGGTTTCTAACACAATCTGAATTATCAGACCGTGATGGCTATTGAGAAAAATCGCTTCAATTGCCATGAGTTCAGTTACTCAGGAAAACCATTTACAAAAGATTCTGAGTAATTGTAACAACAGTAACGCGTAGCAGGCGCGAATAATCCAGTATCATTCTGGTGCATTTGCGCTTTCGCTGAATAAAAAAGTAAGATTATGGCTGATACACCAACGGTATGTGATACCTGTCATATAAATAATTACGTCGATCCCGTAACTTTCCATTTTGAAAAGATATGAGTCTGATAACTGATCTGGTTGATATAGCGCATACAAAGTGCCCGAAATGTCGCAAGCAAAATATGTTCACGCATCCAACACTTAATTTTGGAAAAATACTGAAAATGCACCGCACATGCCCGAAGTGCGGGCAGGACTTTATGCCTGAGCCGGGCTTTTATTTCGGGGCCATGTATTTCAGTTATGCCATCAATGTCGCGCTGATGGTGACCTTTGGCGTGGCGGTTGAAGTGCTCTTTAATCCTGAAGATGTGCTCTGGACGCTGGTCTCAGTATTGTTGGTTCCCATATTGCTCGCTCCCTGGAATTTCAGGATATCCAGAGCAATTATGCTCTACACATTGGGCGGCATAAAAAAATACAAAACCGAACCTTAGTACAGCTTTACTGTTTCCATTTAATGTTACAGCCGATGCTGGGTATCTGGTGTTCTGACACTTCTTCGCCGGCCAATACGGCATCCAGCGCAGCGCGCAAATTTTTGCCCGTTACCGGAATATCGTTTTTTGGTCGGGAATCATCCAACTGGCCTCTGTAAACACATTTCAGCTCATGATCGAAAAGGAACAGGTCTGGCGTGCAGGCAGCATCGTAGGCTTTGGCGACTTCCTGCGTTTCGTCATAGAGATATGGAAAAGGATAGCCAACTTTTTTTGCTTGTTCCTTCATTAATTCCGGGCCATCCTGCGGATAGTTTTCCACGTCATTGGAACTGATCGCGATAAATGATACACCTTTCGGTTGATAATGCCTTGCAACCCGCACCAACTCATCGTTTACGTGCAGCACATAAGGACAATGATTGCAAATAAACATGACAAGCGTGGCTTTTTCCCCTTTTAATTTTTCAAGTGATACCGTTTTGCCCGAAACAGTGTCAGTAAGGGAAAAATCCGGAGCTTTCGTACCGAGAGGCATCATCGCAGATGGAGTAGCAGCCATAGTTTTTAAAGATTTTTTCTGGAGTTAAAATTATTTAATAATCCCGTAAAGGGAAAAAATTAATAGATAAAGTCGTTTTGTAGGATTCGCAGAACTTTCGCTCTGAACTAAAACTGAAATATAATAAACAACCATCCGCAAAAGAATGTTCCTCCACCATGGCAGACAACAAATTAGCAATTCCTGACCGTCTTGTCGAAATGGCCTGGGAAGACAGAACACCCTTTGAAGCTATAAAATTACAGTTTGGCGTAAGTGAGGGTGAGGTGATCACCATGATACGAAACGCACTGAGCCCATCCGGCTTTCGGAGGTGGAGAAAACGGGTAAAGGGCAGAAAAACAAAGCATCTTGCACTCAGGGATTTCAGATCAGGAAGGCACAAAAGTCCCATGCAAAAAATCATTTCAAACAATGCAATAAGCAAAAGATAATGCCCAAAATCGAGTATCAGGGAAAGACAATAATTTACGAACACGGCGCCAACCTCCGCGATACCCTGCGCGAGTATGGTCTCTCGCCACACAACGGCGGTGCCAACACAGTGAATTGTAAAGGTTTGGGAAGCTGCGGAACTTGCGCCGTTAAAATCTCGGGAAACGTGCCTGAGCACACTTTTATGGAAAAATGGCGATTAAATTTTCCTCCACACAACAATGAAAAGGGATTGAGACTGGCCTGTCAGATAGAGGTCATTGATGACATAAAAGTGAAAAAAGGCGATGGCTTCTGGGGTCAGGAGCTATGATGCTTTCAAAACTTTTATTCGAAAATCAGCTCCCAATATTCCACATCGATCCATGTACCAAACTTTAATCCCACTTCATGAAATTGGCCGATTTTTCTAAAACCAAGCTTTTCATGCAAAGCTACACTCGCATCATTTGGCAAAGCAATTCCACCGATAAGGGCATGAACGTTGCTTTCCCTAAGCTTTTTGATCAAGGCTGCGTAAAGCACCCCTCCAATTCCCTGGCCGGTTGAGTCGGGCCGCAGATACACGGTTGTCTCGACGGTATGGCGATAAGCACTTCGCGTTTTCCAATCACTTGCATAGGCATAGCCAAGCAATGCACCCTCTCGCTCGTAAACAATCCATGGATAATTTCCTGATATAAGCCTGATGCGCGATTGCATTTCCTCCTCAGAAACGGGTGTCTCTTCGAAAGTGACAATGGTATTTTTCACATAATAGTTGTAGATGCCACATACCTCAATGACATCTTCCTGAGTAATCTGCCTGATCACAGTCAACTCTATTTACCAATGTTCAGTGCCTTTTCTATGCGAAAAAGACAATCATTCAGATGATCTTTTGTGTCCGTATCACCGGCTTTTTTCACATTTTTCTTAATGTCATCCCGTAGCCGCATTAATGTGCCATGCGAAATTGAAACCACGTCTGTGCGTTTTGGATCGATTGAGGGGCCGGTTTTGACTGAAAAATAAGAACTCCTGGCTGGTTCTGCTTTTGCATTCAGCATGGCGATCATATTTTCAATAAACGCTTTTTGCAAATTTCTGCGGTGTATGGTCACCCCATTGCCGGATGAAAGCTCCGACCAGATACCGGTATAGAGGTCATCGTACAGATTGCGAACCGAGTATGCTCCCGGAAATGCCGCCTCCGTTTCTATCATGCGCTGAAGCCTGCTCGTATTGAGTAACTGACTAAGGGTGGAATTCTGGAGATTTGACAAAAATGCCACACCGTGATCGGGTCTGATTTTATTTAACACCTCTTCATTCATAAGCCAGTCAGGTGTAGTAAAAAGTTCCTGATTCAGAAATCGGACGGCATCGCGCTGCATATTAAATGGTGCCGGCTCATATATCACGCCGTCCTGGTCGTAGGTCTTGGGTGTTTCGTAAATTCCCCCTACCCACTTTGACACATGCCCGATGTACCTTCTGTATTGCAAGGTCACTTCATCATAAATCTCTTCTGCCATTTCGTAATGCTCCGCATCTTCCCTTGTCCATTGCACAATATTTGGGATAATACGCTGGAGATTTTTTATACCATAAGTAGAAGCGAGCATGGAATTATCCCCCAGATCTTCACTTTGCGCCCTCGGATCATATGGACTTACTTCGGTAATAAAATGTAATCTGGGGTTCGGCTCTGCTTTGGCTTTATACCAATCATTCAATATTTTCTTGTCTTCATATTCATCTCCTGAATTGTAAATAGGCTTATAATTCCACTCAATTGCCCATTTGTCATAATCGCCTACTCGTGGCATCAGATCGGTAACGCCATCTTCCGGTTGAGCTACGTAATTGAAGCGCGCGTAATCCATAATCGAAGTGGTATGGCCGTTGGCATCAATAAAAGCCTTATCGCGGAGCTTCTCAACCGGAGTAGCGAAGCTCGCTCCAAAATTATGCCTGAGGCCAATGGTATGCCCGACTTCATGTGCTGCGACAAAACGTACCAATTCACCCATCAGTTCGTCATCAAACTCATTGAGTCTTGCCCGCTCATCAACTGCTGATGTCTGAATGGTGTACCATTTCTTGAGCAGTTTCAAAATATTGTGATACCAACCGATGTGGCTTTCGAGTATCTCGCCCGACCGCGGATCGTGCACATTGGGTCCGTAGGCATTCTGGATGTCTGACGCGAAGTAGCGGATTACAGAAAACCTGGCATCCTCGAGACTCATAGTCGAATCATTTTCAGGCCAGTCCCTGGCCAAAATGGCACTTTTCCAGCCCGCCTGCTCAAAGGCAGGCTGCCAGTCTTCGACACCTTGTTTGAGATATTTGCGCCACTTATTTGGCGTTGCCGGGTCAATATAAAAGACAATCGGCTTTTTCGGTTCTATCAGTTCGCCGGATTGCTGTTTTTGGGCATCTGCTTCATTTTTTGCTTCGAGCCGCCACCTTACGGTAAATGTCTCTACCCAGGCCCTTTGCCTGTTTTCATCATATACCGTGTAACGGTTTGCAAAAATACCAACGCGTGGATCAAACAATCTCCGTTTCATAGGTTCTTTTGGTAAGAGAATGATGGAAGTATTCATCTCGAAGGTCACAACACCTGCGGTAGAGTTGGCTAAAAGATCGATGCTTCTTGATGGCCTGTTACTTTCCGGCTGGTTGAGTGATGGTGCTGTGGCGTTGTAGGTTTTAACTGTCCGTACCTCTACATTAATCGGATAAGACCGAATGCTTTGGATGTATGAACGGTCTTTTTCCGGCTTTTGAAGCTTAAATCGCTGTTTGGTAAGCGGTG
>CAYZWN010000096.1:0-15704 GCA_964482185.1 uncultured Roseivirgaceae bacterium | reverse complement strand
AGTCCGCGTTTTGGGCTTTTTTCCATTCGATAAAAAATCCATCTCTGGTGTCTCTGACAACAATAAGAGCGGGAACCATGGCTGCCGGGCCTTGCATACTGCTCATTTCAGGTACCAGCGCCGGCTGATGGTAATATTTCTCCCTCAAAATATCCGAAACGCCCAGCGGGTTATTGATCATGGTTTTTGAACTGAAAAAGCAGCTCCCCTGGATATTTGGTAATGTACGGTTCAGCTCAATTTGTTCGGGAATCTCCATAGGGTTTCGCCAGGCTTCTGTTGGCGAAGCGGCATCCGCCCGGTACAAACCATGACCGACATATACCTGAACGCCATAGTGGTTATCATTCCACCAATTAGCAAGTATTTCATAATCTGCCAGGTCAAAACCTCTGTGCCAGTAAATCTGCGGAATCACGTAATCAATCCATTTATCCTGCATCCATTTCAGTACATCGGCGTAGAGGTCATCGTAGTTGGTTTGTCCGGCCCTGGTGGCAGAACCTCTGGGATCAACCGAAGCATTGCGCCAGACGCCGAACGGGCTGATTCCGAATTTGACATACGGTTTTACGCCTTTTATGGTGGCATGAAGATTTTGTACAATGGTGTTTACATTTTGCCTGCGCCAGTCATCTTTTTGCCCTGCTTCAAATTGCCCGCCATATTTTATAAATGTCGGGTTATCGGGAAAATCAAGTCCGGCAATCCTGTACGGATAGAAATAGTCGTCCATATGGATGGCATCCACATCGTAATTTTTCACTATTTCTCCAACGACATTATAAATATGCTGTTGAACCTCCGGGATGCCCGGATCGAAATAGATCTTGTTGCCGTATTCTACAAACCACTCCGGGTGCCTGTAAACCAACAGATTGGTATCAAGGTTCAGAAGTTGCGCCAGATCCAGATAAGCTTTCTTTGACAACCTGCCATCGACAGATACAGAATCAGGGATGGATAGGTCGGTAATCAGTTTGTTCAGAGAATCGAGGTGCATATGTCCCGGTTCAGCGTAAAACTTTTTCGAATCGAAAATGGCCCGGTAGGGATTGAGCCATGCATGAAACTCCATGCCGCGTTCATGCGCCTCTTCGATCATAAAAGTGAGCGGATCGTACTCCGGCTCCGGACTTTTCGACATTTTTCCAGTGAGCCATTCCGACCAGGGCTCCAGCGACGAACGGTAAAGTGCGTCTGCATTGGGTCTGATCTGCACGATCACGGCATTGATGCCGTTGCGCTGATGCTGGTTAAGTATTGCCCGGAATTCGTTGCGCTGCGCTTCAGGGGAAATTTTTGCTGAAGATGGCCAGTCGATATTAGCGACGGAAGCAATCCAGACTCCTCTAAACTCGCGTTTGGGTAAGGTTTGCGATATTGCCAGGGAGTGATTTAGGATTATAAAATGGAATAATACAAGGAGAAAACGATTTATGGTGCCGGGCATTTTATGTATTTTTTTTGAAATGGAAATATGGAACAATCATACCATATTATAAACCTTTATTTTCTCCAATTTTCAGGTAAGTGCCTGGAAAAACTATATTATGATCACACCTTTTTCCTTATAAGGCAGCAGCAGAGAACTTTCCGGTTCCAGCTCTGTCACCATCACATTGAGGCAGCTGATGTCACATACTTTAAATGGCTGCCGGCTGTTGAGTTTGGTCGAAATGACCATCGACACAACCGTGCTTGAAGCCTTAATGATGGCCTTTTTTATGGTGGTCTCCTGCCGGTTTGCTTCTGTAAGTCCGGCCTCCAGATCAACGCTCGTAATGCCGAGAAAGCACATATCTGCATGGATTTCGAGCAATGATTCGATAGCCTGGTATCCGATCGTGGTGTAGCCTTTCCTGAGGATATTGCCGCCCAGCAACACCCCGTCAATATTGGGGTATTCACATAATTTTGACGCAACGGGAATGGAGTTAGTAAATATCGTGAGTTTTTTATCGGTAGGAAGCAGGTTCACAAGTTGCAGGTTTGAAGTGCCGCCGTCGATGATCAGCACCATGTCGTCTTTGATGAGCGTCATGGCTTTTTTTGCTATTTCATGCTTTGTTTGTATCTCAATGACTTCCCTTTTTTTGAAGCTCGGAATGAATGACAGCGAAATAGCGCCCCCATGCACTTTCTTCAACTGACCTTTTTCTTCGAGCTCGCTCAGATCGCGACGTATGGTGTCTTCCGAGACATTGAGTAATTCACAAAGATCAGATGATTTGATGCGGTTAAACGCCCTCAACTCTTCTATAATAATGTTGTGTCTCTCAGCCTTTAGCATTTTTTTGGATTGTATTCAAGTTATTGTAAAGCAAAAAATATTAGCGCCCTGATCGTGTATTTTGATTGTTGTCAAAAATACAATAATAGGCGAAATTTCAGAAAATAGAAGTCGTAAACCAAATTGAATACAATTCCCGGATTCGTATCCTGAAGAATGTGCCTCATGTATAATTCTGAACGATAAATCTGCTCGCAGCTAAAACTTTGAGAGCGCCGGTTTCGTGGTTTTAATAGCAGCATTGATTACTGCGGCGCATTATTTTACTCGATCAGGCAGCCTGTAAACTGATAAAAAAGCAGGCTTTTCCTTTTGGAAATATTAAAAAAATTAAAATTGGTGTGAATGGCAGTTCATGTTGAATTGGGGGTGCCTACTTGTTCATTTCAACCAATTCACCCGAATCGAGAATGTAGTATTTCGTATGCGGATCTTTCGATTGTCTCAAAGGAATAAATTTGATCTTTGATGTTTCGAACTCCTTTTTCTTTTTAAAAGGCTTCACAAAATTGGTTAGGAAAACAACCATCCAAATCAGGGAAATGAGGTAAAGTATAAATAAGATCATAGCCGTGTTATCTTTAAGTGTTTTGAATAATTTCAAGGTAAAGGTAATGGGTGGCAGACCGGATAACCAGCAAACAAAAATACTTCGGTCACCTTTGTAAGGTTTTATAATTTAGGTGAATTAATATCTGTTTTAATGGAGAAAGACGATCGACGGCACAAACAGTAATAAACTATTCGCCAAATAAGAAGCATGTGATGCATTGCTTGAATGACGAATTTTTAAAAACCTTTTAAACAGTGTTTTATAAGTAATTGCATTTCATTTCCTGACAATCAATCATAGATGCTATCAGTAATTTAGTTGAAACATGGTTGGTGAATAAGGTCTGGATTCTACATGTTTAGATAAACAATTTTATGTTGACTAATTACCATAAAAGTTAATAAATGCTGACATTATTTGATCATGGAGGTTATATATGTCCGACTATCAGGCGAAAAATTTTGCTTATTGTCAATATCATTTTTAGGGCTTGAAATTGTACTATTTAAAGTTGGCAGAAAGACAATCATAAAATCCGGTTTGTTCGGTAAGGGCTGTTCATTTACATTTGAAATACAATAAAATCGCCAAGCCTATGAGTCTGAATATCGAACTTTTAAAAAATATTTGTGAAACCGCCGGTGCGCCCGGCTTCGAACATGAAATCAGGAGTCTGGTCGCAGATATTGTCGGACCCCATGCCGATGAGATCTACACAGATAATCTTGGTAACCTTGTAGTGAAGAAAGCCGGATCAAAACCTGATGGTGAAAGGAAAAAGGTGCTGGCGGCAGCACATCTGGACGAAATAGGATTTATTGTCACCCATATTGATGATGCTGGTTTTGTCAGATTTCATACCCTCGGTGGGTTCGATCCTAAAACGCTCACTGCCCAGCGCGTCAAAATTCACGGTAAATCCATTGTTCCGGGCGTTATGGGCACCAAACCCATCCATGTGATGGATGCCGAGGAGAGAACCAAAATGCCCAAATCAACTGATTTCTTCATAGATACGGGCATGAAAAAGGAAGATTTGGAGAAAATTGTTGAAGTAGGCAATCCCATCACCTGGGAACGCGAACTGGTGGAAATGGGCGAATGTGTGAATTGTAAATCAATCGATAACAGGGTTTCGGTATTCATATTGGTAGAGGCGATTAAAAAATTCGGGAAAATTCCATATGACTTTTATGGCGTGTTTACTGTGCAGGAAGAAGTTGGTATGCGTGGGGCGGGCGTCATCGCGCATACAATCAATCCCGATTTTGGAATAGGCCTGGACACCACAATCGCCTACGATGTGCCCGGGGCCCAGGAGCATCAAAAGATCACCCGGCTTGGCAAAGGTGCGGCCATCAAGGTCATGGACGGATCGGTAATTTCAGATACCCGAATGGTGAATTTCATGAAGGAAACAGCATCGCGAAACAAAATCGCCTGGCAACCGGAAATCTTACCTGCCGGCGGCACGGATACCGCCGGTCTGCAGCGGATGGGGAAAAACGGTGCCATATCGGGTGCGATTTCAGTTCCTACAAGGCACCTCCATCAGGTAATAGAAATGGCCCATAAACAGGATATCCGGGATTGCATTGATTTGCTTTTTGCTGCTGTATCGGGAATCGACCAGTATGACTGGGCAAGATAGATTATCGGTCAAATTCGAGCTTCAGATCATGCATAAAGAAGTCAAATTCCGGTTTCAGTAATTCATAGTGCTCGTTCAGTTGATCGATGGCGTGCTCAAGCTTTGAGTTGTTGTTCAGTCTTTTGGCCATCCCCGTCAGCGATCTGTCGATACCTTCAGTAGTGGCGTATTTCACAAGCCAGTTTCCGGATTTCATGTAAGGAAACATGTATCTGCTTCTTTCAGGTAAATATTGCCAATAAGATTCTATTATTCCGTAAACATTTTCTGCAAAGTCCTCAAGGCTGAGATCGCTGTAGCGCATCCAATCAGTTGCAAGCAGGTGATCGTAATACATGTCCATAATTACGCCGGCAAAGTGCCGGTAAGCAGGAAAGAGTCTTTTACGACCTTGGCGCACCATTTTATGATTGTCAGTAAAGTGGTCGATTTGGCGGTGCATCATAATGCCTTTTGCGATATTTTCAGGGTAGTCGAGGTATTTTTTGCCTTTTACCGCATCTGCAATGAAATTCCCAACCAGCAGATCCTGGTCATGGTGAGACAGAAAAAAATGGCCCAGGAAGTTCATCTGGAAAGGAATAATAATTGAAAAAGGTAATAGATGATCCGGTTTTTCACTTTGCAAATATATAAATATGAATCAGCCTGGTGTTTATTATCCGAATTATTCACTTATTTCAGATGGCTGTTCAATCTAATCTGAATAAGTCTTAGGTATAATTAATACAAGAATGCCTCTGGAATGTGATAGATTGGGCATTTTGCTTTGTTTGATACAACGAAATGATGAAAGATCTTTTTGGGAGCGCATTGATGGATTTTCATAAAGGCTGTTATGCGCCGCCACTTTTGTTACATAATGAATATGGTCCGCCTGAGGAAATTCCGGTTGAGGGGTATTTCCGGAATGAGGAGGATTACGCTGAGTTGGAGGCATATGCATTGGAATGTGTCATGGGGCGCACACTTGATATCGGCGCTGCAACCGGGAGGCACGCACTGCACCTGCAGCAACAAAAAATCAAAGTAACAGCCCTTGATTTGTCACCCCTTTGCGGGGAATTGATGCGCGAAAGAGGCGTGAAAGATGTTGCCGTTGGTGATATAATGCATTTTCAGGGAGGTGAATTTGATACGGTTTTTATGCTGATGAATGGGATTGGTCTGGCCGGCGATATGAAGCAATTATCGAAATTGATCAGGCATCTGAAAGGGCTTGTGAAGCCGCGCGGTCAGATTTTGATCGATTCTACAGATATCTCATACCTTTATCAGGATAGAAATTTCCCTGAAGAGCGGTATTATGGTGAGTTGACATTCTATTATGAATACAAAGGAGCGATGGATGCACCGTTTAAGTGGTTATACATCGATCAGAAAAGCCTGATTAAGATATCAAAACAATGCGGCTGGTATTGCCAGATCATTTTTGAAGATGAGACCGATGCATTCCTTGCCCGACTAACACATCTTTAGCGTGGAAGATTTTTTTGATTACGATAAGCTCAAAGCCAGGGTGTATCTTTTACAGGACAACGACCAGAAGAATATGGCGCTGGTGAGCGATGAACATCTATTAATAAACAGAAAAGGGCAAAAAAAAATGTATCAGCTTCAGCAAATCGATGAAGTCAGAATTGGGGTTAAAAAGTCGCTTTTTCCGTTGTTTCTTGGAGGTATTTTCACACCGTTTGCCGTAGTATCCTATTTCGCAAACATGTTTCATCCCCTCATTCATTTGATCGGGACGCTACTGGGCTTGCTGTTATTTTATTTTGGCTGGTCCGGCAGGCATACGGTGATTCTGAAGCATCCGAAAGGTCATGAAGAGGATATTTTTCTGCCTTCCGTTACCCCAAATCTCGAGGCGTTTGTTGATTACGTAAATGGATTGATTAACAGGGGTCAGCAAAATCCACTGGCCGGATTAATTTTTTTCAAGGAATCAGCCGGCTTACTTTCGGGATCTGTTGTGGAACCGGATGCATTTCCGGTGAAAGGATATACATGGAGGCAATTGGTAAGCCATCGAATGCAGAAGGATGGATTAACAGCCATAAGTCCTGAAAAGGCCGGGTTCGAAATCAAATTTGCATTTGATGTACAAATGAAGGGGATGAGGCCGGTATTGGACAGGCCGGTCAGCAGCCAGGCTATAGTGCAAATATCCGGGCCAAAGATGGGTTAAAGCCCTAATCATATTTCAATCATTTCGTATTTGAAATGCGCATTTTAGCTAAATTTGAATCTGTTTTTTTAAAATGAACTAAGCAATTTGCCTTGAGAAAACTAACAAGAGCACCGCAGATCATAGATACGACCAGGATTTACGAACCCATTTTGGCGCAGAATGAGGTTTGGCCGGTCGTGCGCATGGCACGCAACAGGACGGAATTTATGGAGAGCGTGATTGAGGAGAGTTTTCAACGGTTAAAGAAAAAAAGGCCGAACCTCAACGCACTGATAGAAGAATTGGAGCTGACAAGATACCTGGAGAGGTTGCGCTATAAAACCAATCCATGGAAGGTTGATCCCGATGATGAGGTACCCTTCTGGAGTGGTGTTAAAACAAGGCTCCTTGAAATTGAATCCGTGGATCGCGAGCAAAAGCAGGCGCTTGCGGATAAAATACTTTATGATATTGTCGCCCGGTATGTTTATGAGATAACCGGCAACTTCAAGCCTTCGCATTATCAGCTTGCCCGGCGTATAATCAAGTTTGGCTTTGCCCGTCTGCTCAATGCTTCACGTATAAAAGGCATCAGCGCACTATGGAAAGGCGATCTCACACTTCAGGATAAAATCCAGATTACCGGTGAAACGGAGCATCTGCGCAAACTCGCGCGCATTGGCACAGTAGTGATGGTGCCCACACACTTTTCAAATCTGGATTCGATTCTGATAGGTTGGGTGATCCACACGCTGGGGTTGCCGCCATTTATCTATGGCGCAGGTCTGAATCTCTTCAATATGGAGATTTTCGCCTATTTTATGAACAGCCTTGGCGCTTATAAAGTAGATCGTCGCAAAAAAAATCTGATTTATCTCGAAACATTGCGCACCTATTCGAGCATCTCAATCCGGTATGGTTGTCACAGTCTTTTCTTTCCGGGGGGTACGCGATCGAGATCCGGGAAAATCGAGACCCGGTTGAAATTAGGATTGCTGGGAACGGCCCTGGAGGCACAAAGAATAAAATATCAGGAAAATGAAGGGGGGCGGCAACACAAGATTTTCATTGTGCCGGTAGTCACAAACTACAACTTTGTGTTGGAAGCACCCAGTCTGATTCGCAACTACCTGGAGCAGAAAGGCCAGGAGCGGTATTATGTAGAGAGTGACCGCTACGAAAAGTCCGGCAGAATCATCAAGTTTCTGATTGAGTTCTTTACAAAAGGAAACAACATCTCCGTTTCCATCGGCCGTGGTCTCGATTTGTTTGGAAATTTTGTGGATGACGATGGCATGAGTATCGATAAGCTCGGAAATCGGATCAATACAAGAGACTATTTTTTGTTTAAGGGACAAATCACTGCCGATTTGCAGCGCGAAGAGGAATATACCCGGATGCTCAGTGAAGTGATCGTGAAGGAATACCACAGGATAAACAGGATTCAGGCCAGTCATCTCGTGGCATTTACGGCCTTTCAGTTGATCAGGAGGCAACACAAAAATCTTGATTTATTCAGCGTGCTGCGCCTTCCTGTTGATGAAATTGAGATTGAATACCCGGTTTTTCAGAAAGCTTTTTCAAGAATCAGGGATGCGGTCATTGACCTCTTCAACGAAGGCAAGGTGGACATGGCAACACATATGACCAATGATGTGGATGCAGTAATCGATCTGGGGATATCCAACGTGGGCATGTATCATACCCGAAGACCTCTGCTTAAAAATAAGTCAGGGAATATCATTACAAACGATATTCATAATTTGTATTATTATCACAACAGGATGGATGGCTATGAGCTCGAAAAGTACTTCAGATAAACCGGTGGGCGTTGTAGGCGCAGGGAGCTTTGGTGCAGTAATTGCCAACCTGCTCTCACGCAATGCTGATGTGATACTCTATGCACGCAAACCCGAAACTGCCCATACGATCACAGCTGCCAGGATGATTCACGGTCAGCCCTTACCATCAAACGTCACCATTACAAACGATCTGGAGCTTGTGGCAGATTCCTGCGAAATATTATTTCCCATCGTCCCTTCAGAAAATTTCTCTGAACTGATTGACAAATTATCCCCATTCATCAAACCTTTCCACATACTGATTCATGGCACCAAAGGATTGATCGTTCATATGGAAGGCTGGGATTATGATGATTCGATACGAATCAGGAAGCAGGACATTTTCACGATGAGTCGCCTGATTACTGAAAAAACGCTTGCAGTACGGGTCGGCTGCCTTGCCGGGCCCAACCTGGCAAAGGAGTTATCTGCAAACCAGCCAGCAGCTACGGTGGTGGCCAGCCGGTTTAACGAGGTGATTGCCGAAGGACAACGACTTTTGCGCAACGACCGCTTTCAGGTGTACGGAAGCAATGATTTGCTTGGCATCGAACTGACCGGTGTGCTAAAAAACATCATCGCAATTGCTTCAGGCGCACTGAGTGGCATGGGCTATGGCGAAAATGCCAGATCGCTGCTCATCAGCAGAGGGTTGATTGAAATGATTCACCTTGGGCGTTTGATGGGTGCAAATACACAGGCATTTCTTGGTTTAGCGGGTATTGGAGATCTGGTTGCCACCTGCTCAAGTCATGACAGCCGCAATTTTACAGTCGGTGAGCGGCTGGGAAAGGGAGAAAAAATTGAGGATATCATCAGTACCCTGGAAGAAACAGCAGAAGGAATTAACACCATAAAAATTGTAACAAAAATGGTTAAAGGCATGCACGCACGCGCGCCCATCACTGAATCGCTCAATAAGGTTTTTAATGGCGAAATGACCATAGAGGATGCGCTGCGTTTTCTGATGAAATCGCCCTTCAGCACGGACTTTGACTTTTTATAGTTGCTTTATTTCCTTTAAAAGACTGAGCTTCAAGAGGCCTGCAATACTGATTGAATCAGTAATTTCACCATGCATCACCATCCTGATGGCTTCGGCAAGCGGAAGCTTTCTGATTGACAAATCCTCAGTTTCATCCCATTCCTCCTGGCCCTGGGTAAGCCCTTCCGCCAGAAATACAAATCCAAACTCATCTGTTACTGAATTGGAGGTATGGATTTTCAGCAACTCTGTCCATCTTGTTGCCGAAAGGCCTGTTTCCTCTTTCAATTCACGCTGAGCTCCTTCAAGTGTGTTCTCATTCAGTGGCACGCCACCCATGGGAATCTCCCATGAATATTGATTAAGTGTGTAGCGGTATTGCCCAACAAGCCAGGTATTGCCTGCTTCATCGAGCGGGATGATTCCTATTGCCTTATTTTTAAAATGGATACGTCCGTAAATTCCTTCTGTGCCGTTTGGCCTGATTACCTGGTCTTCATCCAGCCTGATCCATGGGTTTTCATAAATTAATTGCGTGGATTTGCACTTCCATGGGTTGGTTTCGAGGTCTGATTGATCGCTCATAAAAAAATGTTTAAACGTAAAAATATACTTTTTTTCCATAGCGCAATTAATCTTCAGTGCATTGCGTGTAAGGGTATTTTCAATCAAACCTTTAAATTGCGGCATGTTGAAATCATGTTTTTCGTTCGGATTGACCGAGGCGGGCTGTGATGAGGCAGGCAGGGGATGCCTTGCCGGACCGGTGGTTGCTGCCGCCGTGATATTGCCTCCGGATTACAGGCACAATTTTCTCAATGATTCCAAGCAACTTTCCAAAAAGCGCCGGGAGCAAATTCGATTGGACATCATGCGCGATGCGATAGCCTGGGCAGTTGCTGAGGTCTCTAATGAGGAAATCGATAAAATGAATATCCTGAAAGCGTCCTTTCTGGCGATGCACCGAGCGCTGGATCAGCTCAAAGTCAGGCCGGAGCTCATTCTTGTTGATGGCAACAGATTCTTAAAGTATCAGAATATGCGACATGAGTGCATTATAAAAGGAGATGGGAAATACATGAGTATCGCGGCGGCGTCAATTCTGGCAAAAACCCATCGGGATGATCTCATGCAGTACCTTTCAGTACAGTTCCCGGAGTATTGCTGGAACAGTAACGCAGGCTACCCAACAACGGAGCATCGCGACGCAATCAGAAAATATGGCATCACATCGCATCACAGAAAAAGTTTCCGGCTGTTGCCCCAGCCGGAATTGTTTGACTAAACCTTTTCTTCTTTCTTTTTGACATCCGGCTGTGGGCTCACTTTTTCCCGGATTTTTCTTTCCAGTTCATCCATCAATTCCGGATTGTCTTCGATGAGGGCTTTTACCGAATCCCGACCCTGCCCGAGCTTATTGCCATCATAAGAAAACCATGAGCCGGATTTTTGTATAATTTCCAATTCAACACCCAGATCAAGTATTTCACCGCTTTTTGATATTCCAAGCCCGTACATGATGTCAAATTCCACTACTTTAAAAGGAGGGGCAACCTTGTTTTTAACCACCTTTACACGGGTTCTGTTGCCCGTGATGTTGTCTGCTGCTTCCTTGATTTGCCCGATTCGCCTGATGTCGAGCCTGACGGAGGCATAAAACTTGAGCGCATTACCGCCTGTTGTGGTTTCGGGGTTGCCAAACATGACGCCGATTTTTTCCCTGAGTTGGTTTATGAAAATGCAGGAGCAACCCGTCTTGTTGATCGTTCCAGTGAGTTTTCTCAAGGCCTGCGACATCAATCGCGCCTGAAGACCCATTTTCGAATCACCCATTTCACCTTCCAGCTCGCCTCTTGGAACGAGCGCTGCCACCGAATCTATAACGATTATATCGATAGCCCCCGACCTGATCAGATGCTCGGTTATTTCGAGCGCCTGCTCTCCGTCATCGGGCTGGGCAATCAATAAATTTTCGGTATCGATGCCGAGTTTTTGTGCATAAGTTTTATCGAAGGCGTGTTCCGCGTCAATAAAAGCCGCAAGACCGCCATTCTTTTGTGCCTCCGCAATGCAGTGCATAGCAAGGGTTGTTTTCCCTGATGACTCAGGCCCATATATTTCAATAACACGACCTCTTGGAATGCCACCGATACCCAGGGCAATATCCAGCCCAAGCGATCCTGTTGATATTGCCGGAATATCCACAACCCGCTCATCGCTCAATTTCATCACAGCACCTTTGCCATAGGTTTTTTCCAGTTTATCAATGGTCAGTTGAAGGGCTTTCAGCTTTTCTTGCTTGTCACTCATTATTTTGGAGATTTATATTTTGGGTCGTGAAAATAAGCTTTCGCTTTCCAATATCAAAGCCGCGTTTTTAAGTTTTTGGTTTATTTTAAAATGATTTTTATAAAGTGATTTCATTAAAAAGTTTGATTTTTGCCGGATAGTTGAAATGATGATGCGTGCCGTAAAAAGAGTTTTATTGATATTGTTGGTATTGATTATTGGTTTTTTAGCCATCAACCATGACCTGGTGATATATGGATTGAGCCAGGCCAGGGGCCAATTGCACATTATCAGGCACGCCCGGCCTGTTGAAGAGGTATTAAATGATCCCAATTTCCCTGACTCACTCAAGGTAAATCTGCGCCTGATTGATGACATTAAAAGTTTTGCGTTTGATTCTTTAGGCATCAATTTTTCCAGGAACTATTCTACTGTTTTTGATCAGCAAGGCAGGGAGCTGATGTTTGTGGTAACCGCGTGCGATCCTTTCATGCTGGAACCAAAAGAGTGGTCGTTCCCGCTTTTAGGCACCTTTTCATATAAAGGGTTTTTTAATGAAGATAAGGCCAGGGAACTTGAAAATACATTGATGGAAGAAGGTCTTGATACAAATATCCGTACCGCGGGCGGGTGGTCTACTCTCGGATGGCTTAAGGATCCCATCTTGTCGAATATGCTTGCAGACAGTGAAGCGGATTTTGCAGAGACCATTATACACGAACTGACCCATGGCACGTTATTTGTCAAGGACAGTCTCAGATTTAATGAAAATCTTGCCACATTTATCGGCATCAAAGGGGCGGAAAGATATCTCATCAATAAATATGGAAATGAAAGTGAGCACCTGGAAATCTACCGGAACAGATGGCGCGACCGCAATCTATTCAGCAGGCATATTCTTACAGGGGCCACATACCTTGATAGCTTGTACCGGAATATGAATAACGATCTTAGGGAAGAAGTAAAACTTGAAATGAAAGAAAAAGCCATTTCCGAAATTATTCAATCTATCGATACACTGGAGCTGACGAATAAAAACAGATATGTAGATTATTATTTGAAAAACCGGCCTAACAACACCTTATTTATGTCGTATTTGAGATATAGAGGTGATTTGGAAGTGCTTGAGATTGAATTAAATAAAAAATATAAAGGTGACATAAAATTTATGTTGCAGGATTATAAAAGCAGGTATCCATCACTTTGAAGAATTAATGGAACTACACTTGAGGAAAGTCATAAATATTATTTTCAATCCATCGATTGCCCTCGTTTTGTTGATTTCAATCCTCTTTGTCGGGTTTGGTTGGAGACAAGATGCTTACCGATTCATTGATCAGGAATACCTTCATCGAGGTGAGCGCATGGAATACAGGGTGCACTACGGATTTATCAATGCCGGGGAGGCAGTGATGCAAACAGATCAGAATATTTACCAAATTAACAACAGGCCCTGCTATAAAGTCGATGTTTTTGGAAGAACTACAGGACTTTTTGATTTAATAACCACGGTACGGGACAATTGGGGTACCTATCTCGACACATCAGCAGTAGTTTCACAGATGTTTTACCAATCAATCAGAGAAGGAAAATACCTTAAAAAAGAAGTAATAGAATTTGACCAGATCAATCATCTGGCGGTTGTGAACCGGCTTGACAAACGGGACAGCACACTCATCAGAAAGGATAGCATCGGTACGCTGCCCAACATGCAGGATATTGTAAGCGGGTATTACTACATGCGTACATTTGATTTCGATACAATGCAGGAAAATCAGGTTTTCACCGTGACCGGGTTTTTTGATGACACTACTTACCATATCAACATTAGGTTTTTGGGTAGGGAAAAACTTAAAACAAAACTCGGTGTATTTGATACCTTTCTCATGTCGCCCATTATGCCAAAAAACTCCTTCTTCAGGGGGAAAAACCCAATAAAAGCCTGGATTTCTGATGATAAATTCAGGATACCACTCAAGGTGAAGGCAGAATTGTTAATTGGTTCCGTCGATATCGATATCAAATACTATCAGAGTAATTAATCAATTATTAATTATAAATTAAGGTATTGTTATCAAACGAACTTGATAAACTGAATTGTTTATTATTAACACCTTAGTTAGTAAATTCGCCCGATTTAAAACAGTTTTAAATCCCTGTCAGGAATAACATTTATACAATGAGCAGCAACAAAAGCAAGCGAATACTTGTCGTTGACGATGAAGCAGACATTCTTGAATTGCTAAAGTACAATCTTAAAAAGGAAGGCTACAACGTGAAAGCGGTCAATAATGGCCGGGAGGCAGTTGAGATTGCAAAGAGTTTTTTTCCTGACCTGGTACTGCTCGATATCATGATGCCTAATCAGGATGGTGTGGAGACATGCCGTCAATTGCGGGAAATTCCGGAGTTGGAAAATGCCTTTATCGTTTTTCTGACTGCGCGATCTGAGGAATATTCGGAAGTCGCCGCATTTGATATTGGTGCCGACGATTACATTACCAAGCCAATCAAACCCCGGGCGCTTATGAGCAGAATAGGAGCTATGTTCCGCAGAGGTGAGGTAAAGACCAAAGATAGCACAATCATTACGGTCGGTGAACTTACAATAGATCGTACAAGCTATACGATCATCCTTAAGGACAGGAAAGTAACGTTGCCAAAAAAGGAATTTCAGTTGTTGTACTTTTTGGCCCAGAACCCAAATAAGGTTTTTAGCCGCGATGATTTGCTTCAGAACATCTGGGGAACAGACGTTTATGTGCTGGCCAGAACCGTTGATGTGCATATCAGGAAAGTAAGAGAAAAAATCGGTGAAGGATACATCAGGACCATAAAAGGTGTAGGCTATAAATTCGAAATGAGTTAAATTGCCGCATGCTTTCTAATTCGAAAAGTGTGGCTATCCTGATAGCCTCAGCGGTTTGCATCATTACGACTTCATTTTTATCGTTGGTCAACAATGTGCCCATCGGTGGATTGATAGTTGTTTTTGTACTCTCGTTTTCGTCCACCTATATTCTCACATATTTTACCGTTGATGTCTTTATTTTTGGTCAAATCGAAAAAATTAACGAGCGCATCACTAAACTGAAAAAAGAGAAATTCACCGACATTGAAGAGGATTTTATACCAAAGCAAAAAAATCCCCTCAACCGGATTAACAGTGAAATACTCATTTATGCCAAAACAAAGCAAAGGGAGATTGAGGAGCTAAAAAAAGCAGAAGCTTTCAGAAGGGAATTTATAGCCGATATTTCTCATGAATTAAAAACCCCCATTTTTGCCGCACAGGGCTTTGTGCATACCTTGATCGACGGAGCAGTTAAAGACAAAAATGTAAGAAATAAGTTCCTCAAAAAAGCCGCTAAAAGTCTGGATGGCCTTGACAGGATTGTTCAGGATCTGCTTACCATTTCGCAGGTAGAAACTGGTGTCATTAAAATGGAAATGGAGCATTTTAACATAAACAATCTGATTCAGGAAGTCTTTGATCAATTTGAGGAAAAGGTAGAGAAAAAGGATGTGGATATGGTATTTGCTGAGAATTGCCCGAAAAATCTCTTTGTTTTTGCTGACAGGCATAAGATTTTTCAGGTGGTACTCAATCTTGTGACCAATGCCATTAAATACCGCAAGGATGATCATACGATTATCACTGCAAATCTTGTTGAACACGAAAATGATATTGAAATATTTATCAAAGACAATGGGATTGGCATTTCGAATAAACACCTGGTTAGAATTTTCGAGCGCTTTTACCGTGTTGATAAAAGCCGATCAAGAGAAAAGGGTGGTACCGGTCTGGGTCTTTCGATTGTCAAGCACATCATTGAAGCACATCACAGCCGGGTGCGCGTAAAAAGTGAGCCAAATGTTGGATCAGAATTTAGCTTTAAGCTTAAAAAAGGACAGCCTT
>CAYZWN010000095.1:0-15769 GCA_964482185.1 uncultured Roseivirgaceae bacterium | reverse complement strand
CAATAATTCTGTTTCTTTTTGACATAACTTTGATTTTATAAAAAGTCAACAATCATTTAATGGAAATATCGAATGCCGGAAGGCATTTGCAGTTTCGTCTAATCAAAAAAAACCTTTTCATAATTATACGAAATTGGGCATTAAAATTTTGAATTTTAGGAATTAAATTGATTTTGCAACCAGCAAAATGTGGTATAGTTCGTGAGAAAGAGTTGATTCACACTTGAATTAAATGGAGAAATTACTTGCAATCATTGTATTCGAGGGCGAAAAACCTGCCGCCATTGATGAATATCTTATCTTCTTTAATTTCCATATCCAGCGTTTCAGTGGCGCCTTTGGTTGTGGTGAGTATGAGCTTTCCTTTTTCTCCGACGCCTTCAGCCTTCCAGGTGCCTTTATTATTGCCCCTGTACGGACTTTTTTCTGTTACCAGCCGGCCTTTGGATTTAATTTTAGCCCTGAAGGTCCCATCCGGGCAAAGCCATAGTTCATCCAACTCTCTGTAACCGGCAGCTTCTACATGCGACATCAGGTACTTGCCTTTCAAATACTCAGCCCAGTTCAGATCTCCATAGATTGTCCCAATGCTGGGCTCCTCCAGTTGCGAGGATGCCATCAACTGAGCAAAATTATTTTTATAAGTCTCAAGCATATCATTGGGTGACAAAAGAATCATTACGATTGTCCATCCAAATCCGCCATCAATGGCTTCAGCGTGGCCGAAGGAGGGCTCTTTTGCACCGACCACATCAAAATCCGCCTTGAGCTTATTGCCCTGTATTTCCGGTGCTCCTTTTATTTTTATTGAGATATCATCGGTCAATCTGAATTCAGATTGCCAGATCGTTGCAATTTCTGAAATGGGTTGTTGCAGGCCTCTTACAAACATATAGCCGTTTCTGTTGCCTGCCGGTATCATCAGAAAAAATTCTTCCCCCTGCGGAAGCGTGCCAAACCAGCCTTCAGGCACCACAGCCCTGTAGCCAACCATCGGGGCAAAAATCTTCTCTCCCTGCTGGTAAACTGCGCCCGGCTTCAAACGATCCTGGGCGATCGTATTAATCGAAAAAACCAAAAGCAGGATAATTATTGTATTTAGTCTCATGATCTTTTATGCTAATGTAAAATATAAATCAATTATAAGTATAACTGCAGAAAACCCTTAAAAGAATAAGCGCTTTTTATCCACAAATATTGTACTGCGAAAAATTCCATAACCCGGGTCTGTGTTCAAGCTCGTTTTAAAAGACCAATCCAGGCGCTCTTATGTAATAATAGTCACATTTAAATATAACTATTCCAATATTTTATGATTTTATTTTCCGGTTTCAAAACATCAAAAAGTGCTGATATACATGATTATAGTCATGTTTCAGATGGCATTTATTCGCTTATTTTGAATGATTAATATATAATCATTTTAAGAATTTCCTAAATACGAATTTCTCAATTTTATGAGAAATCTATAATAATGCTGTTATGAATCAATCCAGGAGAGAGTTTCTAAAGATAGCCAGCCTGGGCGCAGGAGGCATTGCTTTAACTGCGCCATTGATCAATTGGGCTAAAGGTACCATTATTTCCGGGCAGGCTCCGGCGGTGGAGACCTTCACCAACCGTACGCCAACCTATTGCGAGGTTTGCTTCTGGAAGTGCGCCGGTTGGGTATATAAAAATGATGAAGGCAATATCTGGAAAATAATCGGCAATGACGATGACCCGCATTGCAACGGAAGATTGTGCCCACGGGGTACTGGAGGTGTGGGCATGTACCATGATGAAGATCGACTCAAAACACCACTCATCCGGAAAACCATCAATGGCAAACAGCAATTTGTTGAAGCCAGTTGGGACGAAGCGCTTGATGTGGTAGCAGAAAACCTGAATAAAATCAAAGAAAAGCATGGGCCGGAGTGTGTCGCATTATTCACACATGGTTCGGGAGGTAAATTTTTTGGCGACCTGCTCAAAGCATTTGGCTCAACCAATATCACTGCGCCATCGTTTGCCCAATGCCGGGGGCCGAGAGAAGTAGCCTTTCTCGCCACTTATGGTGAGATTCTGGCCTCACCCGAACCGATTGATATCCGTGATACAAAATGCCTGGTGCTGATTGGTTCGCATCTTGGAGAAAATATGCATAACGGCCAGGTGCAGGAGATGTCTGACGCCATTGACAAGGGCGCCACAATCATCACAGTGGATCCGCGTTTTTCTACGGCCGCGTCGAAATCGAAATTCTGGTTGCCTATAAAACCCGCAACAGACCTTGCTCTGCTTCTGGCCTGGATTCATGAGATTATTTATAATGAATATTACGACCGCAGATATGTGGAGCAGTATTGCTACGGTTTTGATGAACTCAAAGCACACGTATCGAGTTTCACACCGGAATGGGCTTATGGCATTACAACCATTAAGCCGCATATAATCAGGCAGACTGCCAGGGAAATGGCCAATGCCGCACCTGCAGTGATTGTGCATCCGGGTCGCCACGTCACCTGGTATGGTGACGATACACAGCGTCTGCGCGCAGTCGCTATACTGAATGCACTGCTTGGTGCCTGGGGACGAAGAGGCGGCTTTTTCAGTGCTGAAAAAGTTACATTACCCGAGTTCCCGCATCCGGAATATCCGGAACCAAAAAGAACCTGGCGTGATGCCAATCCCGGAAAATACAACCTCGCCATAGAGGTCGTCGCCAATGACGTTTGCGACTCGACCATACCATCCCCGACAAGGGATTGCAATTTCAAGGGTTGGATTGTAAATGGCACCAACCTGATTTTTACGCTTCCAAACCAGAAAAACACGCTGGAGGCCATCCAAAATCTGGAGTTTATGGTTGTGATCGACACCATGCCGATGGAGATTACCGGATACGCAGATGTCGTATTGCCCGAATGCACTTATTTGGAACGCCACGATTATTGCCGCACCGATCAACACAGGGAACCGAATATCGCGCTGCGCATGCCTGCTACTGAGCCAAAGTACAATTCCATGCCCGATTGGTGGATGGTGCGCAAACTGGCGACAAAAATGGGACTGGAAGCATATTTCCAATGGGATCACATCGAAGAGGTGCTGGACTGGCAACTGAAGCAGGTGGGCACATCGCTGGATGAAATGAAGAAAGTTGGTGTAAAAAAATTCCCAAGGGAATATGACGATCTGTATATCACAGATGGCCAGGAAATCGAATTCAATACCAATACCGGCAAAATAGAGCTGTACTCCACCGAACTGGAAGCGGAAGGTTTCGATCCGATGCCGGTTTATACACCGCATCCTGAGCCCCAGCCCGGATTTTACCGCCTCAATTACGGCCGCAGCCCGGTGCATACATTCAGCCGGACGGCAAACAATCCAAACCTGACCGATTTGCTCGATGAGAATACTTTATGGGTGAACCCGATTGTAGCAAGGGAATGGGATCTGAAAAAAGGCCAGGAAGTCTGGCTTGAAAATCAGGATGGCGTTTTGTCAAGTTTCCCGATTAAAGTCAGGATCACGGAGCGCATACGGCACGACTCGGTGTATATGGTGCACGGATTTGGTCACACCGAAAAGAAACTCACCAGATCATATGGCAAAGGCGCCAGCGATACTGAGCTCATTACCAACGTCATGCTGGACCCGGTGATGGGCGGCACCGGTATGAGGGGAAATTTTGTAACATTCAGAGTGGAAAATCCACATAAGAAAGAGGAGGTGGTATCATGAGGTATGCAATGGCAGTTGATACAAAAAAGTGCGTCGGATGCAGCGATTGTGTGGTGGCATGTCAGACAGAAAACAATGTGCCGATCGGCTATTGCCGCGACTGGATCGTTGAGGTAACCGATGGGACATATCCGCAACTCGAGCTCGAAATCAGGTCGGAGCGGTGCAACCACTGCGCCAATTCGCCATGTGTGCGTTGCTGCCCGACAGGGGCAAGTCATTACTCAGATGGCGGCATTGTGCTGGTAACGGAGAATATGTGTATCGGATGCGGCGCATGCATTGCCTCGTGTCCGTATGACGCGCGATATCCTCATCCCGATGGCCATGTTGATAAATGCACTTTCTGTATTCACAGGGTGCAAAACGGGCAGAAACCGGCTTGCGTGGAAGTTTGCCCGACAAAATGCCTTTACTTCGGTGACCTGGACGATCCGAATAGTGAGGTTTCAGTTGTGCTCAAAAAGAGGAAGTTTAAAACCCTTATTCCGGAAGCAGGTACTGATCCACATCTCTATTTTTTAATCTGAAACACAGGAAATGTCATGAAAGAAGAACTTATTGTAAGCGGACGCATGAACTACAAGGTAGATCCTACACTTCATATCTGGGGCTGGGAAATACCACTTTACCTGTTTCTGGGAGGGCTGGCAGCAGGTGTATTATTTTTTGCCGCCCTGTACTACCTGAGGGGGAAGGAAAACGAGTACCGAAGTGCAGTGAAAATTGTCCCGATGATTACACCATTTTTACTGATCATTGGACTTGGCGCGCTTTTTCTGGATCTGAACCATAAGCCTTGGTTCTGGAGGTTATACACCACCATTAAGCTTCAATCTCCCATGTCATGGGGCGCCTGGGCTTTAATGGTTGTTACCCCATTGTCGATGATCTGGTCGGCTACTTACGTACGCGAAATTTTTCCCCGATGGGACTGGAAGTTTAAATGGCTCTACAACCTGGAGAAATATTTTATCGACAAGCGGCGCGTGCTGGCCTGGATCATGGTGGTGTTTTCCGTTATTTTAGGCATTTATACAGGCATTTTACTTTCTGCATTCAATGCGCGGCCACTGTGGAACACCTCTATTTTAGGCCCCTTGTTTCTCGTATCGGGCATGTCGGCCGGAGCCGCGCTGATTATGATGCTTTCAAATAATCCGCTGGAGCGCCGGCAATTCAGCCGAATCGATTTGTTGCTCATCGCCATAGAGTTGGCGCTGATCGTGCACATGTTTATGGGCTTCAGGGCCAGCACACAGGTGCAGATTGATGCAGCGGCTTTGTTTTTAGGAGGGCCATATACTTTGCCTTTCTGGGTTTTTGTCGTATTTCTGGGCATGGTGCTCCCTGCCGTGCTGGAGATTTGGGAATTGAAGGGAAAGCATATTCCGGCATACATCCCGGGCATCATGATCATTTTCGGCAATGTGATGTTGCGTTTTATCATCGTATATGCAGGTCAGTCAAGCAGGTATTTGTATTAGAAAAAACAATTTGAACAATGAATCAAAAAGGAAATAAATACATGAATCCCTACCTGGCGGGTGTCTTACTCGGCCTGGTGTTGCTGGCATCCTTCTACCTGACAGGCAGGGGGCTTGGCGCCAGCGGTGCAATGCGGAGCGTTGTGGTAAGCAGCGTATCGACAGTTGCTCCGGATTACGCGGAGCATTCGGGCTATTTCTCGAAATACATTTCGGATGAAGAAAGCCCTATGAAATCATGGCTGGTGCTGGAGGTATTTGGTGTGTTGGTCGGCGGATTTATATCGGGAGCCATGAGCGGCAGGCTAAAGTTCAAACTCGAAAAATCACCAGGGATAACGAGCAGAAAGCGGATATGGCTCGCCATAATCGGTGGGGCATTGTTTGGCTTTGGCTCCCAATTGGGTCGCGGTTGCACAAGTGGCGCCGCGCTGACCGGCATGGCGGTTATGTCGCTCGCCGGATATGTTACGATGATGGCGATTTTCGGAACGGCATTCGCCCTTGCCTACTTTTTTAGAAAAAACTGGATTTAAATTAAAAATTAGAAACTATGGGACCCATTGTTCCTCTATTCGAAATATCAGAAGAAATTAATTTGCTCATCGCCTTTATTATAGGTATTGGCTTTGGATTCGCACTTGAGCAGGCGGGTTTTAGCAGCAGCAGAAAACTTGCCGGCATGTTTTACGGCTACGACATCACGGTATTGAAAGTATTTTTTACCGCCGCCATCACAGGCATGCTTGGATTGCTGTTCCTTAATTATCTGGAGTTGATTGATATGAGCATCGTGTATGTGAATGATTACTTCATGTCATCAGCAATTATAGGCGGTGTTGTAATGGGCGCCGGGTTTATCATTGGCGGGTTTTGCCCGGGCACGAGCGTTTGTGCTGTTGCGATCGGCAAGATCGATGCCATGTATTTTGTTGGTGGCAGTCTGATCGGCATATTGCTATTCGGCCAAACCTATCCTGTTTGGGAACAATTATATAACTCCCAGTATCTGGGCCGACCAAAGCTTTCCGACAGCCTGGGCATGCAGGACGGCTTACTTGGATTAATTGTGATTGTGGCAGCGGTTGGCATGTTCTGGATTGGAGAAATGGCCGAAAAGCGCTTTAAAAGAGAAGATATAAGTAAAGAATTGTAAATCTTAAAACTATGAATTTCAGATTTCTATTGTCCATCGTTTCAATCTGCCTCGGCATGATCGCGGCTATATTGCCTCAAAAAAAGAATTCCTCTGTTGAATTGGATGCGCGGCAATTGCTCAATGAAATACAACTGGAAAATCATATGATTTCGGTTGATGAAATGGCGAATGCACTGATCAACAATGACCCCGTTTATCAGTTGATCGACCTGAGGTCTGAAGAAGAGTTTAATCAGTATAATCTTCCCGGATCTGTAAATATTCCATTCGACAAGCTGTTTGAGGAGGAGTGGGCGCCCTATATTGATCAGATTGCCAGGAAAAATGTCTTTTACTCCAACGGCACTACACTATCAAGTGAAGCATGGATGCTGACTCGCCAGCGCGGTATCAGGAACAACTATATACTCAAAGGAGGACTCAACAACTGGTATGTTACCATCATTGA
The DNA here is from genome assembly GCA_964482185.1 of uncultured Roseivirgaceae bacterium. Lineage (GTDB taxonomy): Bacteria > Bacteroidota > Bacteroidia > Cytophagales > Cyclobacteriaceae > JAAUQL01. Next base: position 8,946 of record CAYZWN010000095.1, on the reverse strand, counting down.
ACCCAAAGAGCCAGAGGCAACCAGGGGTGAGGAGGCAATATTTCAATATCAGGCAAGGCTGGGAGCGAAGCAGTTTTTTATGGGTGGCGAAGCTGCTACAGATATTGGTAAAATACAACCAAAAAAACCCGTGCCGAGAAAGAAAAAGGCTATGGTTGCGGGAGGATGCAGTTAGGCGGTAATGATATACTAATGAAATGTTAAAAATGATGAAAAGGCCATATATAAAGATACTTGGGTTCCTGGTGGTTGTTCTGGCTATCGGGCTGGTTTATACCTCTATCAGAGCAAGCAGGAAATATAAATTTGATAAATCAGCCATAGCCCTGCATAAAGAACTGGTATTGCGTAATCATCTGATGGATCCTGCCACGGCCCTGAAGCTTATGCAAAAAAGCGATGAGCAATACATCTTCATCGATATCAGAAATCCGCGTGAATATGATAATTTTCATATTGAGGGAGCCGTAAATATACCCATGCAACGTGTGCTGGATGATACATATATTCCGTATCTGAAGAATGAGAAAACCAAGGTGCTCTACAGTGATGATAGCATTGATGCCGATCAGGTACGATTACTGCTCACACAGTATGGCTACGAAAACCTGATGGTGCTGCAGGGTGGCGCAAAGTACTGGAAAGAAAACATGCTCAGCCGGGACATTTTTAAACCAGGCCCGGAATACGATGACGAAAAATTACGCTTCGATCCTGCAAAGCTGAAAGAAGGTGCTTAGGATCAGTAATTAGAATTTTTCCACTCCAAGGTCTATGGTACACAGACCCTTTTATCCATTTTCCCGGTATTGCCGGCCACAGGCCGGGGAGGTAGGAGCCACAGACCAGAGGGAGGCAGCGTTCCTTAAAATTGGGTATGCACATTCTCCGTGAAGACCACCATGGTTTTGCTGATCAAATGCTGAATGTGCTTGCAAATTTCAAAACCCCGGAGGTTTTTAACCGTAGCACGTTGGCTTTTCTGATGAATAATCGGGGTTAAAACATAAAAAAAGCCGGAAATCAATGACGCCCGGCTTCCTGTTTTCTGAATTTTTTGCTTAGTGCTGATGCCCGCCCGGACCGTGAATATGTCCGTGTTCCAACTCATCCTGCGTAGCGTCACGAACGTCCAGGATCTCGCCTGTAAAGTTCAGCTCCTTGCCCGCAAGCATGTGGTTGAAATCCATTTTTACGGCGCTTTCAGACACTTCTAATATCGTTCCGCTGAGCGGATTTCCATTTTGATCCTGCATCGGAACCACCTGGCCCACATTGAGCATTTCGTGTTTAACCTCTCCATCGACCGTAAAAACAGAAATCGGCAAATCAACCACCGCATCGTTGTCGTATGGGCCATAAGCCTCTTCCGGTTGCAGTGTGAATTTATAATTGTCGCCGGAGGCAAGACCCTCCAGATTTTTTTCAAACCCCGGCACCATCATCCCAATGCCCTGGATAAACGACAATGGTTTGTCCTTTTCGGCAGCATCTACTATTTCTCCTTCTACCTTAAGCGTGTAGGTTACCGATGGAACGGTGTGTTTCGTAATTTTCATAAGCGTAATTTATTGGTAAAACTTGCGGCAAAGTTAGGGATTAATTTACGGGAATCCGATTTTGGAGAAGGGTTTTGCCCGCAGGATGCCATCTGCCGGCATCATTTGAGCCAACCCAATACCTCCAAATGCAAACATGGAGCACAGGCATGAATGGGTTCCTGTTTACAGCAAGGGCGCTACGACCCGCCCAAGCGAACCAACCAGCTTCACCTTCAGTGGGCGCTTTTTCCAGGTGAGATAATCGAGTCTGTATGATTCGGCAAGATCACTTTCAAACTGCATTTTCAATTCCCTGGCCACATTTTTATTAAAAAACACTGCATTCACCTCGGCATTATTATCAAAACTGCGGTAATCCATATTTGCTGTTCCAATGGTGCAAATTTCCCCGTCAATCACCATCACTTTGGAGTGAATCATACCACTGGTATAGAGATGCACCCGGATGTCGTTACGAAGCAGTTCCCCTAAAAAGGTAAGACTCGCCGCATGAACAAACAGGGAATCTGTCTTATCAGGAAGAATAAGAATCACCCGCACGCCCCCTTTCGCGCTGGTCTTGAGGGCAGTGAGCACACTTTCGTTGGGGATAAAATAAGGCGTGCTGATCAGAATTTCTTCGCGCGCAGAAGTGATCATGCTAAAATAGGCCTCCATCAGGTTGGGGTGATCAGAATCCGGATCGCTGCTTACGATGGAGGTTACAGCTTCTCCCTGAAAATCGATCGCGGGGAAATAATCTGCGCCCGGTTTTAACAGCTCCTTGTTTACGAAATACCAGTTGAGGAGGAAGAGTATCTGCAAAGAATAAACGGCTTCTCCTTCAATCATGCAATGTGTATCGCGCCAGTACTGCCCGGACTTCCCACTGTTCAGATATCTGTCGGCAATATTGATGCCTCCGACAAAGCCTGTTTTGCCATCGATCACGACAATTTTGCGGTGGTCCCGGTAATTCACCTTATTGGCCAGGGTAATGAATATGACAGGATTATACGCCCTGAACTCAACACCGGATTTTCTCATTTTGCTGATGTCGGCAGGAGCGAGCTGGTTGCTCCCAAGGGCATCAACAATGAGGCGAATTTCTACGCCTTCCAGGGCTTTTTCGCATAATAAATCGATGATTTGCCGGCCAATGTTATCACTTTCTATAATATAGTATTCCATATGAATGTGATGCCGGGCTTCCCTGATTTTCCTGATGAGCATAGGAAATTTTTCCTCTCCATTGCGAAGTATGGTCACTTTGTTGTTGCTGGACAAAACGGAAAAATTGTTCCGCCAGAACATGAATGGCAGTTTGGCTTTCTCGTGAAGAAGATTTTTCAAATCATCTACGCTTTGCTTCAGGAGATGATCATAGTTTTCGATCCAGCTCCTGATGATCTTATGATCCCTGAAAACTTTGCGGGAATACATTTTTTCCTTACGGAAATTCACCCCGAAAAACAGGTAGATAAACAAGCCGATGCCCGGCAGCAGCACCAACAGCAGCAGATATGACTGGGTCTTTAATGGGTTTTTATTCTCCAGCAACAAGCGAAAAAAAAACACCAGGACAACCGTGTAGTATGCCGCTATGATACTCGCCCATATGATCTGGAGGTTGGTCATGCCAATGAAAAAATATTGATGTGATCTCTCCAAATATACTCATTTATCAGCTAAGGAGTTGCATTGTTTTCCCTATGCTTTTTTCGGAATCCATGGGAAATTTGCGAAACAAAGCTGTGCGGGAATTGCTCCACACCCGGAAACCCGAGTTTTACATCCCGGCCATCATGCGGAATGCGGGCCGTGCCGAAGAGGTAATCCCAAAGACTGAGCGATATGCCGAAATTAATACCATACTTCCGGTTTTCGGGTATTTCATATGCATGGTGCCAGATATGCATGGCCGGATTGTTAAAAATGTATTTAAATGGGCCAAGGCTGAAACTGAAGTTGCTGTGATTGAAATGGCCAATACTCAGGCTAATAATGTGTATAATGAAAAAGTCGTCAATACCAAAGCCGATCATGGCTAGCGGAAGGTACTCAATAAAACGGTAAACGATGGTTTCCATCCAGTGATACCGCAGATGCGCGGCAAAGCCCATCTGTTCTACACTGTGATGAACTTTGTGAAATTCCCATAACACCGGACTGTAGTGCAACAGACGATGCACCCACCATTGAATAAAATCGCGCAGCACAAACATAACGAGCAATTGCACCCACACTACCCAGCCGGCAATTTGAATCGCCACCAGATTGCGGATGCCAAAAAGCCCGAGAAAATCATTAAAAAGATCCACGAATACATTAGACGCAGCATTGTATATGATCAGGGAGAACAGGAAAAAATTGAAAAACATGTAAAAAAAGTCGAGCCAGAAATCCTTTCTGAATTTAGATTGGTTTTTTCGCCATGGCCTGATCAACTCCAGTGCAAAGAAAAAAGCACTCACCCCAATCAGCCAATAGAAGTAGTTTTTCAAATGCGGGTGGGTGATTTCGTGCCACAAATAGCCGGCATAACCGGTGTATCCATTGATAAATATTTCAAAGTATTCCTGCATTGCATGTAAATTTAATCATCCGCAAAGATCGGATCAGGCCCAGGGCCGCTTTGTAAGAAAGATCACGCTTTAGTGCTGCGATCAAGTTAACACTTATTATTCAGGCCTTCCATTCAATTTATGCACATTTCATCAGGATGGGGTTACCAATGTGTATATATATGAATATATTACTATAAAATATAATTTTACCGTTATGAAAACTACCGCTGTTTTACTCACATTAATCTTTACCGGCATGTATCTGAACGCCAGCAAGCATAGCTGTCTCCATACGATGGAGAACTGGCATTCTGCTAAAGATGCCATCATCGCGATTGAGCATTACAGTTTCAATACAAACGAGACAATCACGGGAGATCCTGAAAGCTGGTTAAAAAGCGTGAATTACTATTCCTGCAACAGCGAGTTCGGCTTTTTGATTGTTAATGGGGAGAAAAAGGCAAGCGTACATCAAAATGTGCCGGTTGCCGTTTGGGAATCACTCAAGTCGGCCAACTCCAAAGGAGGTTATTACAATTTCTATATAAAAAACAAGTATAAGCTGCTTTAACAGGAGGCAGGTATTTCACTTTAGCCCCGGTTTTCACGGAATTTTTCGAGTTGTGCCGCTGTCTCCCGCACTATGCGCTGGACAGCCAGGCCATGACCCAGTCCTGGCACAAAAGCCAATTCGTCTCGGCCGCCTAAGAAAATGTAATGCGCATGCATCATTGCCCGCAACCATCCCGGCGGCACGTGCCCTGAGGGGAAACTTGTGACAGACCTGTAATTGCTTCCGACCGGCTGCCTGACCCAATTGCCGGTGTCTTCAAGAAAATATTCAAAATAGTCCGCATGATGTGAGCTGTATCGCAAAGCGCCCTTTTCAGCAAATATTTCCAGATAAACCAAATCGCCTGTTCCCGAGCTGATCCGGCTCGCGGACAGGTTGCCTGCTGCCTTTGTTTCCGGATCAAAAAGAGATAGTGAACTGAACAAATCAGAATCTTCCGGCACATCTTCAAAACCACCGGCCTGGATCGCGCCGGTAATTTTCAGTTCTTCACTAAAAAACGACATCAGCAAACTGATGCCATGAGATCCCAGATCAGCCATTGCCCCGCCATCCGGCGCCGGCGTGAGCCTGGTCTGCCGCTTGTCGCGATACGACTTCTGCAGGTAGTCGCCATGGTAATACTTCAGGTCGAAATGTATTGGATTTCCAAGGATTCCAGATCTCCAGAAAGCAAGCGCTTCCCTTACAGATGATGTGAGCAAATACTGGAATCCTACCTGAATATTGATTTCTGAGCCTTTTTCTATCAGCAATTGTTTCATCAGTCGTTCTTCTTCCTCGCTGGAGCAGACCGGTTTTTCGAGGTAAATGTTTTTAACGGCGGGCATTTGGAGCGCGAGGTTCAGATGCTCGAAATGCACTTTGTTGGGCCCGAGAATAAATACCGTATCGATGTCTTTTTGCTGAACAAAAGTGGTGATATCTTCAGCCCTGGAAAAGCCATAATCTTTCGCAAAAGATTCACGACTTGATGCCCTTGCTGATGTTACAGAAACGAAGCTTACCGGAGCGACATCTTTATAATAGTATTTAAGGGAATTGAGGCAAAGCGCATGCGCTTTTGCAATGCCACCAGCCCCGATAAATCCGATATTTGCCATAGGAATTATATTTTTTTTGCAATGCTGCAAAATAATGATTGATTCTTCAAATTGAGGATATTTAAGTCCTTTTCTTAAACAGCGCTAATTCATGCCACTTCGTTGCCCAGTGTCCCAATCCCATCAATTGTGATCCGGATATCATCCCCGCTTTGGAGTGTAAAATCAGATCCCGGCACAATGCCTGTACCTGTCATGAGCAGCACACCATGCGGGAAGCTGCAGGCTCTGAACAGATAAGCTACAAGCTCATCAAACGAGCGCTTCATTTGATTAAGGTCAGTCGCACCTGCGAATACCACATGCCCTTTTCGCAAAACTTCAAGCCGGATTTTAACCGTCTTTTCAAGTGGTTTGTCTGCAACCAAAATACAAGGGCCCAGTGCTGCACTGCCATCATAGGTTTTAGCCTGGGGCAGATAAAGCGGGTTTTCGCCTTCAATGCTTCTCGAGCTCATGTCATTGCCTATGGTGTATCCTATGATCGTTCCTGTCCGGGAAATCATCAGGGTAAGCTCCGGCTCGGGAACATTCCATGAAGAATCGCTGCGAATGCGCACTTTCTGACCAGGGCCCACCACTCTGTGCGGTGTGGATTTAAAGAAAATCTCAGGTCTGTCCGCGTCATAAACCCTTGCATAAAATGACCCTCCTCCCACATCTTTCGACTCCTCTTCGCGGCCGAGTTTACTGCTGTAATACGTTACGCCGGCAGCCCACACCTCCTGACTCTCAATTGGTGCCATCACGCCATCTGATATTATCGATCTGGCGGCAGATGAAGTGATCAGCTCTCCTGGATTTTTTTCGACTTTTTTAATCAAGATGTCATCGTTGATAAATGCATCCCAATCGGGAGCATTAAGCATCCTGAACTCATTTTTGCGTTCTATGATGATTCCGCTTTTTACTTTGTAAATTTTCATTGCTTCAGTTTACAATCATATTTAAAATAAATAATAAAACAGCCGCCGTCACGCCAAGCACAGCCGATCCGGCACTGTGCAGTTTATAACCTGTCTTCACGTCCATACCCGACATTTGGGTAACCACCCAGAAATAACTATCGTTGGCATGGGAAAAAACCGCTGAACCCGCCCCGATGGCAATAACCAGCATGGCCTTTTCAATTTCTGTCGAAAATCCAAGCGACCCCATCATCGGCATGATGATGGAAGCGGTGGTAATCAATGCTACGGTAGAGGAACCCTGGGCGGTTTTGATAGCCGCTGCCAGCAGAAAAGGAAGCCAAATGCCAATATCTATTCCTGCAAGCGTTTGTCCCAGCATATCCGCGATACCCGAATTCTGAAGTATTTTCCCAAAAATACCACCGGCGCCGGTGATCATGATAATTGATGCGGCATCAATGATGGCTTTGCCGACCCATCCGGTGGTGGAAAGCATCTCTATTTCCAGCTTTTTGGGAAGTGTAAGCGCTAACAAAACACCAATGAGCAAGGCTATGACCGGCTCGCCGAGAAATAGTAAAAAACGAAGCGTTCCATGCACCTCAACCTGAGCCATGATCAATGATCTCAATACGATTAAAATAATAGGAACAGCCACGGGTAAGGAGGCTTTTAAGGTGCCCGGTGCCGTGGTCATCCGTCTGTCTATTTCTTCGTCTGTTATCTGAGGATCCGGATCAATAAAATGTTTAGCCGCGTATCGCTTTGCGAAAATAATACCTGCAACCAGCGAGAGCGCACTTATTGGCACGCCGACCAGCATCACCAGTCCCAAATCTGCACCCAGTATGCCCGCCGCAGCAATGGGCCCGGGTGTCGGTGGCACCATGGTGTGCGTGGCCATCAAACCTATGGCCAGGGCAACCGTGGATCCGGCAAGCGTGATGCCGGCTTTTTTTGCCAGACTTTTATTGAGCGGCGAAAGTAATATAAATCCGCTGTCTGCAAACACCGGTATGGAGATAAAATAACCAATTATGCCCATGGCGGTTGGTACGCGCTTTTTGCCGACCACTTTTAAAATAGAGCGTGCAATGTTGTAGGCGCCCCCCGTATTTTCGAGAAATGCGCCGATGATCACACCAAAAATGATGATCAGGCCGATTTTGCCAAGCGTATCCCCGAAACCGGCATTAACCGATTCAATGATCATTTCATAAGGCATGCCTGAAAGAAATCCATAGAGAAGAGCCACAGCAAACAGCGCAAGAAAGGGATGCACTCTGAGTCTGGCAGTTAGCAGGATAATCAACAAAACACTTAGGGCGAGGTATATGACTGCCATTGGCTATTTCAGTGTTGGTTTTCTTTTTACAATTAAAGAAATTTATCCATGCTGACCATAGCAATTCATATTTCTTTAAACAGTAAGTGATGAAATTGGAGGGTGCGGGTTCATTTGCTGAACCCCGAACGCACGTTGGCAGCTGCGTATATACACATATAATTTGTATATACGCAAGTTTGTATCAACAGCGGTCCTTTGAAACCTGAAATTAGAAAATAGCGAAAGTCCCATTACGGAGAGAAACGGGAGGCGGCTGCAAGTTTTATTTTCTCGAGCGCCCGCGCCGCGAACGCAAACTACCGCTGGTATGCAGCGAAGAAGAGATAGCCCGCATATTAGGAGCGACCGGCTCACTGAAATACAAAGCCCTGCTGATGACAATATATAGTGCAGGGTTGCGGATTTCTGAACTATTAGGTCTGGAAATCAACGATCCCGACCCAGACAGAATGCAGATACGCGTAAGGCAAAGCAAAGGCAGGAAAGACCGCTACACCATCCTTTCGCAGCGGGTCATAGCATTGCTGCATAAGTACATTTCAGCGCACAATCCGAGGGCTTACCTGTTTGAAGGCCAATACGGAGGCAAGTACTCCGCGAGCAGTGTTCAGAAGATATGGAAGCGTGCCCTGCAAGGCGCAGGCATACCGGGGCATTTCAATTTCCATTGTTTACGGCATTCGTTTAGTTTACCCCGATGAAAATTGGGGCGACGCATTTGCTGGAAAACGGCACGGATTTGCGCTATATACAGCAGCTTTTGGGACACAGTTCGAGCCGCACCACGGAGATTTACACGCATGTATCAAGCCGTCATTTGAGCAATATCAAAAGCCCCGGAGATGATGTACAGCTATAATATCCCATGTTGTATAGTCGGAATAGAAAAAATAATGAAGTTC